>JBAPMC010000373.1:0-21554 GCA_049278415.1 Solirubrobacteraceae bacterium | reverse complement strand
GGTCAATGCGGTGTTGTCGGGTATTTTCTTTGGGGGTGCTGGCTCAACCCCGGCTGCGCCGGTCTCTAGCGCTCCGCAGGGTAATTGGGTGGGAACCTACGGCGCAGCCGGACATGTGCTCGGAGCTTGGAATGGCACGACTGATCTTGTCTCGGTACCCAACGCCACATTTACCGTCGAAAAAGGCGCCCGGTTTAGATGGGCTACGGTCACTACAGACGTGCGAGCGCTCCAGAGCCCAGACAAGAGCACGCGGGCAGCAACAACATATTTCGATCCGAGTCAGATTCAACTGAAGTTGAAATTCACGACTGCATACACAGGTAATCTGGAGCTCTACGCGGTCGATTGGGACAAACGAGGTCGCCGGGAGATGATCACGGTCAACGGTCAGACAGCGGTATTGACGAACGATTTCAGCGAAGGCGCTTGGGTGTCCTTCCCGATCAGCGTCGTCGCCGGTGGTAGCGTCGTCATCACTGTCGATCAAACGGCTGGAGTCAATGCTGTTCTCTCAGGAATATTCCTCGGATAATCATGAGAGAAAGTTAAGCGTCCACTCATCTCGACAGCAAAGGGTGGTTCGGTTTGGGGGTTTCCTTTCGCTCTTTGTCTTGGTTGCGCTGACCGCGCCGAAGATCTCTTCAGCCGCCGGGAGTTGGTGGGCTCCGAGTTCCAATTCGACATGGCAATGGCAGCTGAGCACACCCGTCGACCAGACGGTCGATGCTCAGGTGTATGACATAGATCTCTTCGAAAACTCCGCTGCCGTGGTGTCTTCGTTGCACGCCCAGGGCAGACATGTCGTCTGCTCACTCGACGCCGGCACTTGGGAGGGCTGGCGCTCCGATGTCAGCAAGTTCCCGGAATCTGTCCTTGGGTCGGCCGACCCGGGCTGGACGAATGAGCGCTGGCTGGACATACGTCAGCTGTCCGTGCTCAAGCCGATTATGCAGGCGCGCATGGAAATGTGCAAGCAGAAGGGCTTCGACGGTGTCGAAGTTGACAACGTCGACTGCTACACAAACAACACCGGCTTCCCGCTGACGGCGGCAAATCAGCTGACGTATAACGAGTGGCTTGCAACCGAGGCCCACGCGCTTGGGCTATCGATCGCGCTGAAGAACGATACGGGGCAGATCGCTCAGCTTCAGCCGTACTTTGATTTTGCACTCGACGAGGAATGTTTCAAGTTCTCCGAATGCAACCTGCTCACTCCGTTCGTTGCGGCTGGCAAGGCGGTCTTCGAGGTTGAGTACTCGCTCGAACCGAGCCAGTTCTGCTCGCAGGCAAGCATCCGTGGATTCATGGCGATGAAGAAGAACCTGAGCCTCGACTCGTGGAACTCGCCCTGCTGGTCACAAGGGGGTTGGGTTGGAGCTAAGGGGGCGGCGGGATACGACCTAGCGGGATGGGACGGATCGAGCGATGTTGGCTACATACCTAACGCTACTCTCACCTCGTCAAGGGCAGTCGCTACCAGTGGGCATCCCAAACCTCCGACTCTAGGGCGCTGGAAGGTCCTGCTGGTTCATTGCGACGTGCGACCACCTACTATGACCCCACTCAAATCCAGCTCCAGGTTCATTTCCGCAGCGGATATAAGGGCAACCTGCGTTTGTATGCGGTGGATTGGGACAAGCGAGCTAGGCGTGAGACGATCACCGTAGGCGGCCAAACCGCCACCTTGGCAGGCGACTTCGGTCAGGGTGCTTGGATATCGTTCCCGATCAACGTCGTCGCCGGAGCGACCGTCCCAGTCATGGTCAACCGGACGGCTGGAGTCAACGCGGTGCTCTCCGGCATCTTCCTTGGAGACGCAGGACCGCCACCGTCGGTGACCATCTCCAATGCGCCGCAGGGCAATTGGGTCGGCATAAACGGGTCGGGGGGCTACGCGCTTGCCGGGTGGAGCGGCTCGACCGATCTAATCTCTGTCCCCGGCGCATCGCTGGGTCTCGTTCAGGGGGCTCGTTACCGGTGGTCGTCTATGACCCCGGATGTACGCGCACTCCAAAGTCCCGACAAGAGCGTTCGTGTCGCCGCTACCTACTACGACCCCAAGCAGGTGCAAGTAAAATTGAGCTTCTCAGCAGCATTCACCGGGAATCTAGAGGTGTATGCGGTGGATTGGGATAAACGGGGTCGGCGGGAGACAATCACGGTAAATAATCAGACGGCGGTATTGGCTGCCGATTTCAGTGCAGGTGCGTGGGCCTCGTTTCCGATCAGCCTTGCCGTAGGAGGTACGGCGGTTATCACTGTTGATCAGACCGCCGGGATCAATGCGGTGCTCTCAGGTGTTTTCCTCGAATGACGGAGGCGCGAGACGCTTCCGCTAGGTCCTCCTAGCCGCGATAGCCAAGGGCGACAATCGCAAAATCGCTCTCGAGACCTAGTCGTTCTCCAAGGGCCTGTGCCGGCCGACTCACGGTAGACCAATACGGCACCACGGTAAAACTCTCAAAGCGCGGCGCCAGAGTATCAGTGATTTGCTGTTGGTTGACGCCGTCCCGGACAACGTGATACTCGACCATGTCCGAGGGATTGCTTGGGTCGAGGCGTCCCGTGACGTGACGTAGGCGGAAACGTATACCAGAGATATAATTCCTCCTCTGGGTTGCTCGCCATGCCAGATATGTAGCTATCTGTAGGAAATGTACTCCGCGTCGCATCGAGGAATACCACAGTGGGTCTTGGAAGGTTAGGAGTGCACCTCCAGGTGCTAGATGCTGGAGAGAATTCTCGAGTGCACCTATGTAATCGGGAATATGATGCAACACGGAGGCATAAAGAATGATAGAGAAGTCGTCCGTAACCCCGCTCAGGTCGCCGGCGGGATCGAGGACCCCGACAAAAGAAGTATTCCGCCGGTAACGCTCCTGAAGCTTTTCGACTGCGGTAGGAGCCATATCAGTCGCCGCAACTGAGCACCCGGCGGCGAGTGCAGGTTCTACAAAAGGACCTACGCCGGCTCCAACGTCAAGCAGGGTAGGCGGCAAGCCGCGCTCGCAAACGTCCTCGACCGCGTCATGTAGGCTCCTGAGGAGCCTTGTGTGAATGCTACGGTGCTTCAGGTGGGGCGACTCATCGTAGGGCTCACCCTCCCCCTCTTGATAGAGAGACTCGTTGAACGTCCGCATGTGATCTGTGTCTGGTGTAGTCAAGGCGGTTAGATGATAGGACATAGCGCACCAAAGCGTATGATGATCGGCACCCATTGGCTTGACCGCGACGTGGTTCGCCGTACGCGATCTGATTGCCGATCGCCCCGGCTGGACCGGGCAGTCTTGACGTCGCCCTGTGCTCCTCGCGCGTCAATAGCGACTAGGTATACATCTGCCCGCAGGGTATCGTAGACTTTGCGTCGATCGAAGTCCAACCTGCATACCAAACGCGCCTACACGCATAGCTATCGTATATGACCCTTACTCGTTCCCCGGCTGGATGGGCCGCATTGATTGCAGGGTTTGCTCTTTGCATTTTCGTCGGATTTTTTGCTACAAAGCTCCCCAATGATTTTCTCACGACGCCCACTAGCGTATATGCGACCCTGGCGTTGTCGGCAGCTCTATGGCCGATCGTTCGACGTGTGCTCAATGGAACGATCGATGTGTTCGAGCCGATCGTGCCGGCCAGCGTCATGCTTGCTTCAGTCTTTGGTGTGCGCCCTTTGGTGATGCTTGCGACTGGTAACCGGTTGCTCGACGAACGCTTCAACGTAGCCCCTGGTTTTAGCCGCGCAGTTGTTCTAGGGATGATAGGCACCGTCTCTTTTGTGATCGGGTACGAGCTTATCTTCGGAATGCGTAAGGGACGATCAACCCAGTGGAAAGGCCCAAAGCTCAATCTGTTGGCTACAAGACAGGGAATCCGCTGGCTAGCAGCTTTCGGCATATTTTTGTTTTTCGTTCAACTGGCACGTCAAGGCAATCCTCTTGCTAGTCTAAGTATCCTTATTCACGGTCGTTCTACCGCGGTGGCCTCGGTCGACGCGACCGCATACTTGGCCGATGCTCCACTTCTCCTCGCATGTGGCGCGACTATTTTTATCATCGCCCTACGAGGCAATCTCGACAAGCGACAGCGTATCGTTGTCATCTTGCTGGTTCTTGTGCCTGTCCTTGCTTTTAGCCTACTGGGCAATCGTCGCTTTATTATTCCGTCCGTAGCGATACCGATCGTTACTTACTACCTGGTTCGCAATCAACGGCCGGCCTGGTGGCGTCTAGGGGCTATTGTTCCGGCGGTTTTTGTGATTCTCGCTACAATTCCTTTTGCCCGCGCTGCAGGAGCAAGGCGGGTGGCCGGTGGCGCTCTCCCGATCTTTACTCAAGCATTCGAAGCACCCTTCAAGCCGGTCGAAAAATTCTTTACGGCTAACGATACTGAGATGGTCCCAGCGCTAGCGCTGGAGGTCGAAAACCTACATCGGCCGGGCGACTATTTCTTTGGACGGGCGACTGTAGGCGATTTGCTGCTTGCACCGGTGCCATCCGCCTTGCTACCAAAGCCGCAGACGTCACGGAACGATCTTCTGATCCGCATTTTTGGCGGACCGTGCGGTGGAGGATTTTGTCCAGATTTCTCGACCGTCGGAACTTTTTATCAGGATTTTTGGTACTTCGGGGCAGTGGGAGGAATGCTTCTTTTGGGTGCCTTTTCGGCACTCTTGTGGGTGCGTTTTAGAGAAAATCCAGAGTCTGTTATGAGACTAGTTTTGGCAGCTTCTTGGGCCGTCTTTCTGCCTATTATAATACGTGCTGGTTTTATGCCCTCATTTTCATGGTGGCTTGAGTTTCTATTCCCACTCTGGCTCTGCATGAGGGCAATCGAAAAGCGTTCCCTGACTGGCCTTCGTTCTAAGGCCTTTCGATGACTTGGCTTCCGTCGTCGATCGACGCACTCCTTCGTTCCGTCACCCATATTCCGCCCTTGACCAACCCCAGGGTGCGGCGCGTGCTCCTCAAGCGATGGAGGAGCACAAAGCGGTCTTGGCGGATACTGGCGGAGCGACGAGGCAGCGCTCGCTTTTCTCGCCCTGGGCTGCATGGCATGGATCATCGCCTTGAGCAATACCTGTCGTGGCGCAAAGGAATATTCATCGAGGCGGGCGCTAATGACGGATACCGGCAAAGCAATACCTACTTCCTAGAGCGGTTTCGAGACTGGTCTGGCGTCCTGGTCGAGCCGATCCCCGATCTCGCGATGGAGGCGCAACGAGAGAGGCCGAGATCGCAGGTGATCAACACGGCGCTCGTGGCTCCGGACTTTCCAGAGACGACGATCCAGATCCGCTTTGGCGGTCTCAAGTCAGCTGTTCGGGCCGGTCGGGGCTGGGATGGCGAGTCGGGATTTGGGGAGGTCTGGGATGCGCCTTATGAGATCAAAGTTCCTGCAAGAACACTCACCGACGTTATTGAGGAGACAGGTATCGAGCGTGTCGATTTCTTGAGCCTCGACGTCGAGGGCTATGAGCCACAGGCGTTGGCAGGACTGGATCTAGATCGTTACGCACCGCGGTTCATCCTTGTGGAGATTGTGAATGGGGCCGCTGGGAGGCAAAGGGTGGAGGAGGTGCTCGGCGCCAGCTATAAGATGATCGAGAAGATTTCTCCGCAGGACTATCTCTATGAATTCACTGCAAGCCCTGATCAGTGAGGCAACTTTTTCGTGACTGGATCACCAGCTCGGTCACCACATCTATCGTCTAGCGACCTTATCCGACTCAGCAGCTGTGATGATGCCTTCTGCCATCTTCTCGACTGTGTAGCGAGCAGAGCAATCAAGGACGATGCTCTCTCGCTGACCTAGCCAGCTTGTGCTTTGATCCACGACCTCGAGTATCGCGTCCGCAAGCGCTTCGGGCGCGTTTGAAGGCACGAACACAGAATTGCTCCCATCGACTGCAGCCTCGATCTCGGGCGCGTGCGGCTCATCGCGGGCAATGATCATCGGAACGCCAAACGAAAAACTCTGGGTGATGGATAGGCCCACATAACCGGGAGACACGCTGACGATGGCATTTCGATAGATGTCTTGCACTTGAGATGAAGGTATCTGACCTAAAAGAGTTACACGTTTGCAAAGCTCCGGCATCTCCTCGAGGGTCGCTTCGATCTTGCTGCGCTCAGGTCCGTCACCGGCAAAGACGAGGTTGTAGTCTGGTTGAAGACCTCTCGCAACTGCTCTAGCAAAACCTTCAAGCAAAAGCGTCGGCTTCTTTGATGGTATTAGCCTTCCGACAAACACGATATTGGTCGGTGTGTCAGTAGTGGTGGCACTCATTTCGTCGCGGCGGTACAGTGCGTTCGGAGCCGCGTATATTTGTGCATTTGGCATTAGGCTCAATAGTTCGAGTCGTTGAGTCTCGGTGTAGACGAGGAGCACGTTGGCGAGCCGTCGCATGCGATGACGCAGACGGTCGGTGCTCGCGCCGGGGCCTTCGCGAGGCCACGCGTGTCCCCACACAACGGTGTAGCGTCGCAAGACACGTCTGGCGAACAAAATCGTCCAGGTCGTGAGATTGCGTGGATTTAGTTCAAGAATAGCTACATCTGAGGCAATGACCTTACGTATAACACCATGCTGCCACAGCAGGCGGCGGTTGAAAAAGAAATAGTTGCGGATGATTTGAAGGCAGCCGGGCAATTCAACCTGTGTACGAGCTGTTGGGTCGAACGAAACGAGACCAGCATATATTTCAAGCTGGTCGCCCCAGTGCTCACGCAAGAGAGAGAAGGGCTCTTGACGATAGTCAGGACAAACATTTTGTAGCAATATGATGCGTCGCTCGGCCACGGACCTTTTTTGACGTGCGTCCCGCCGGAATATTGCCATGTTTATTGTTCGTCGCCTTGGGCGACAGTGCTCGCGACGGCGAGGTAGGACGCTTGTTGGGCGCGCTCCTGCCCGAGAGAAGGTCTGAGGACCGTGTGAACTTCGCCAGAATAACGCTTTGCGTCTCGCCGTCCGGTGATGGCAACGCCTATGAGCAAGACTATGAGTCCTCCCGCGGCAGCGACGGGCATTGCGGTTGCGGCTCCTGTAATTCCGGCTGTGGGTATGAGCACGATCAGTGCCGGGATGAGGAGCAATAGGCCAGTGACCTCAGCGAGGCTGCCGAGTATAGGATAGCCCACGCCGCGCATGCCGTCAGAAAGGACGCGTCGGATCGAGACTATAAATGAGCCAATGAGTAGTATTTGCGTTATTCCGACCGAGGCTCGGAATGCGCTTCCAAAGAGGAAGGGAACCAATATGGGAGTCAGAAACTCGAGACTGCCGCAGATCACGAGCGATATTGCGAAAACCAACCAAAAAAAGCGCCACACCTTTTTCCGCGCTTCACGCTTGTTGCTTGTCCCAGCGACATTTGGATAGGCAACCAAACCTACGCTCTGGGCCATAAATCGAGGAAGATTGGTAAAGGATACGCCGACGACGTATGTACCTAGGGCGATACGCGACAAAAAGAGGCCGACGAAAGCCTGATCGATCTGGAACGTCTCTGTCGGATATACGGCCCCTAGGAGGGCCTTTGAACCAAACTTCACGAGTTCCTTGACGTGAGGGTTTCGCTCCGGCGACTGTGTGACTGGAAGATTGCGGACCGCCACAGTAAGAGTAGCGATCCCGGCGGCAGCGGTCGATATGACATAGCATAGAGTGACAGCCAAGAGGTGGCCGCCACCGATAATGAATACCGCCAATATAGAGGCCGCGTATGCAAATGCCGGAAGGCAGCGCGTGATATTGAATGCACGAAATCGTTGTTGTCCCTGCAGGATGGCGTTTCCGTAGTCTTGGGCGAGCTTTGTAGGAACAACAAGCAGTGTGGTGGCTGCGGCTATTTGAAGAGACGTAGAAGCGTCATGGTACAAACATATCAAGATGACGAAATGGAAAGTCATGATTCCAGCAGTTTGTGTTACACTAAATTGACGAACTGCACTTACGACGCCCTTCGCGTTCGAGGGGTCGCGGGCTATGAAGTACGTGATTGCAACCGGTACCCCGAGCGCGCCGAGTACGGTTAGGATCATGGGTACGAGGACAAAGAGGGCTAGCTGGCCGCGATCTTGTACTCCCAAGATGCGTGCAGCGCAGATGCCACTTGCGACGAGTGCCACCTGTCCAGCGCCGCTGGCGAACATGCTCTGGAGCGTCGACAGATAGATAGGTCGAAGCATTCGCCCCCGAAGCCGAGCCATAGAAGCAGCTAGTGGCATTTGACGCTAACGAGTGATAAATCGATGGCGAACGCGAGATCGTCGAGAGCGCAACGTGAGGGCCAGTCGAAGGGATGATGGCTCATATCGCCAGACAATGGAGCATATCTCGTGTTCCGATCGCACAGCTTCCGTTTTCGATCGCACAGCATTCGAGCCACCGTTTTGGGGCAGACCATAGTAGCACGTGAATGTCGTCTACGATCGCCTAGCTCATTGCTCGCTATGATCGTTTCCGGCATGTTCTCTTGGCCCCCACTGCCCTACATTGAAGCTTCGGTGCCCGGGTTTGTAGGGGATGAGCGAGTCACGGTCACCGTACTCGCAGCTGTCAAACCATCGTGAAGGCTCGTCTTTAGGGCTTGTAGGTGCGAATCATCATAGTCAATAAGTATGCCCGAGTGATTGGGGGCTCGGACGTCCATTGCCTTGAGTTGGCAAAGGGGCTGAGAGAGCATGGTCACGAGGTCATGTTTCTGTCAACAGCAGACGATAGGAATCTCGAGCAAAGCGGCATTTTTGTACCGCGGACGGTAACAAACGATACTCGCGGAGACATCAAGGGGACTCGCGCAGCCGTGGTCGCCGGTCGGGCATTTTGGAACGCCAATGCTGCCGCTGCCATGAGGGAGCTGATCGCGTCGTTCCGGCCGGACATAGTACATGCTCACAAGCTTTATCCACAGCTCTCTGTCGCGCCCATTGTCGTTGCGTCGGATCTAGGACTTCCCATCGTCCAGACGGCCCATGACTATGAGTTTATTTCGGCGTCACCTTTGGATGATACGGGATGTTGGCGCGATCGCGACGAGGAGGGATTTGCTTACCGCAGTCTCAATACGCTGCTTTTTGGGAGCAAGCGTCTTTTTCATTCTCCTCGTGTCGATCATTGGATTGCCGTGTCACGATATGCTGGCTATGTACATGGTCAGCATGGCATCGAGAGCAGTGTGTTGCCGCATTTTACCCAGGCTGTCGCTGTCAATTCGCCACAGTTTGGAGATCGTGAAGGTATATTGTTTGTAGGCCGTCTCTCAGATGAGAAGGGGCTACGTCATGTATTGCGTCTTCCGGAATGGCTATCGTCTGATCATCCCATCGCGATCGCCGGCGATGGACCACTGGTAGACGAGGTACAAAGTGCCACGCAAGCCTTTCCAAGCTTGACCTATCTCGGAAAACTCGATCGCGCGGCAGTTGTTGGACAGTTGGCCTCAGCGCGTATCGTGGTCATTCCGTCGCTCTGCCAAGAGCCGGCTGGGCTCGTGGCTCTGGAGGCGATGGCAGTCGGTACACCTCTGATTGCATATGACAAAGGAGGGCTTGCTGAGTACGTAAGGGATGCGGCTGCTGGGATGGTCGTGTCTCCGTCGACGGAGCTGTTGGCAGATGCGATAACGTCTCTCTATGATGATCGTCACGCGTGGGAAGACTTTTCTGCGGCTGGGCTCGAGGCAGTTCAGCGCGACCACACCCGCTCGGTATACCTTGACCGACTAGAAAGAATCTATAGCGACTTGATAAAGCGCGGCTAGATGATCGTCTGAGCAAAGACGATTTAGCGAGGTCCAGACTATCCCGCCCAATGTCGTCTTCCCAGACTGCCCCAACTAGCGTTTTAAATGCGTATCCAACTCTGGAGCTACAACTTTGAACCCGAGCCTATCGGCATTGGCCCGGTTTCGGCGACGTGGGCTCGTGCGATGGTTGATCGAGGCCATGAGGTTGAGGTCGTGGCGGCGCATCCCCACTATCCGAGCCCGCAGTGGGGGACCCGTTTGCGGCCCTATCGCGAAAGACGATTTGGTATTTCCGTGCTACGTCTACCAATATGGGTGGGGCGAGGCTCCACGCGGGAGCGCCTGCGTCAAGAGGCATCTTTTGCCGCTGCGCAGCTGGCGGCACTCCCGGTTTTGCCACGATCAGACGTTGTCGTGTCTGTATCTCCATGCTTTTTTGCCCTCGGGCCTGCGATGCTCAATGTGGCAGTGCGACGTGTCCCGTGGGTATTGTGGTTGCAGGATCTTCTTCCGGATGCGGCGGCTAAGACAGGCCTTCTTTCCGATGGCCTCGCGCTGAGGGCGGCTCAAAGATACGAGCGCGCTGCCTACCAGACGGCTGATGAAATCGTGCTCATCTCAGAGAGTCATCGCCGAGCATTGCTTGGTAAGGGAGTGGATGAGGGGAAGTTGCATGTAATTACCAATCCAACAACGTTGCCCGTTCGGGTTCAAACCAAGGAGTCGGTACGCGGTTCGACAGTTCCGCGAATCCTCAACATGGGAAACATCGGTCTCTCCCAGGGATTGGCTGAGCTAGTTAGGACGTTTGAGGCCTCGTCAGAGATGAGGCGCCGTCAGGTGGAATTCCGTTTTGCTGGTGACGGTGTTGAGGTACCTGCTCTCAGGGAGGAGATTCGCAGTGACCGCGTTAAGGTGCTCGGCGTCATTCCGGATACGATTTCAGACGAGCTTGAGCAGGCTACGATTGGGCTCGTGAGCCAGCTGCCCCAAACCGGTGAGTTCAATATGCCCTCCAGACTGATGAACTTCTTGGGACACGGCATACCGGTTCTTGCGGTGGTAGGTCTAGACTCCGAGGTGGCGCGTGTGGTTAGGGAGTCCGGGGGTGGCTGGGTGATCGACGCGACAGATCCAAATGATTTCCCGGAGGCTGTGGCGAAAATACTTGATCAGCCCTCCGAGATAATCGACCGCGGACACGCTGCTCGCATGTATGCGGATGGGCACTTTTCGCCTGCTGCTACGGCGGCAGAGTTCGAGTTGGTACTTGAGGATGCTGTTAGCAGCAAAACGTTGCGGTGAGCTGTCGCTTGTCAAGCGCCTAGCGTGACGGTTAGCTCTGACCCTACCCAGTCAAGGAGTTGAGCTAGTCCGCTTTCCAGCGTCCACGTGGGCTGGTACTCGATCTCCGTCTCGGCCGCCGTGATATTGCATGACGCCGCGCGAACATCTCCCTCCCGGAATTGGCCCGAAACGATGGGTGCCGGTGCGTTCACCTTGGTAGCCATGATCTCGGCCACATTTGCCAACGTCGTGGCCGTCCCCGAACCGATGTCCAGTATACGGCGTTGCTTCGGAGGCGAAGCAAGGGCACGAACGAGCGCTTGAACTACGTCGTCTATATAGACAAAGTCGCGAAGCGCGCATCCATCTTCATAGAGGTTGATCTGCTGTTGACTCACTGCGAGTCGCGAGAAAAGTGCAAGAACGCCCGTATAAGAATTAATTAGTGACTGGCCCGGTCCGTACACATTCTGTAGGCGTAGCACAGATAGGGCTGTCCCGGTCGCTGCGGTCCAAGCTGTAAGCACGTGCTCCTGGGCGAGCTTTGTCGCTGCGTATATGTTTGCCGGACGTGGCTCTGTGCGTCCGGCTTGGCTCGAGAGGGACACTGCCTGTGTCCCATTGGGGCTTGGCGGATCCCATCTGTGGTTGACCAAGTCTTCCTGCGAGCGTGGTTCAGCGTAGTACGTTTGATCGTCCGACCTCCATTGCCCCTCGCCATACACGGCACGACTGGAGGCGATTACGATGTGGTTCGGACGATGCGAAGAGCGAAAGAGCGCATCGAGCATCGTAGTGGTCCCGACGACATTTACATGACCATGCCGAGTTGCTTCGGAGAGCGATAGGCCAGTCCCGGTCTCCGCCGCTAGGTGGACGATCGTTGTTGGCGAGAACTCGTCTAGTAGTCGCTGCCAGACCTGTGGCGAGGTGACATCGCCTCTGATAAAACGAGCACCTGAGTTCGGTGGCGGTTGCGGGTTCTCGCCATGTACGTCCGGATGTAGGCAATCCAAAAGGACAACCTCCGCGACATGCTGCTCTACTGCACGAGCCATTGCAGTACCGATGAAGCCTGCGCCACCGGTGATCAACACTCGCTCCTCCGTAAGAATCAAGGCAGTCATCTTAGTGAGATGCCCCCGTCGCAGTGCCCTTGTCTCCGTACGAGGGCTGCATTGACCTAGCCATATGGTCGATAAGGATATAGAAACGCTCTAGTCGAGAGAAGGTTCTGGAGATTAGCTCGAGGCCAAGGGGAGCCTGGTTGCTTTGGTGGCCCATCGTCGTGGCTGTGCGAGGGTTTGCCGCACCCTGGCATTTGGAGGTTGGGGATAGCTTGGTCGCGCATAGAGTGGCGGGTTGGTCTACTATTGCGAACTTCGCTACTTGCGTGGCGGTCTGCAGTAGTCGGTTTATTCCTGAGCCCATGGATGCGGCAACGAAGGCAACTTGATGGACTCTGAGCAGTCAAACCTAAGCATTGAGCAGGTTGTGGGTGTCCTCCGCCGCAGGGCGCCTTGGCTATTGCTCTGCTTTGTACTGGTTGCGGGAGCTGCCTACGGCTTCTCCAAACATCAGACCAAGCAGTACACCGCGACGGCCTCGCTCGTCTTCAACAATAATCAGCTTGGCCAACAGGTAGCTGGACTTCCGGTGGCGAGCAGCAACAACCAGCTGGCCCAGCAGAACACGAACCTCAAGCTCGTCCAGCTTGGCGATATGGCGGCCAAGACCGCGGTCCTGCTTGGGCAGGGGCTGACGAAGGAAGGGGTCAGTGCGGATTTGAGCGTGAGCGCCCAGGAGGAATCGAACATCGTCAACGTTGCGGCGACTGCGACCTCCCCGGTGCTTGCTGCCGACATCGCGAACACCTATACCCAACAGTTCGTGAAGGAGCAGCAGAACAGCAACCACGCCTACTATGCCTCCGCCCTGAGGCTCGTCAACAAGCAGCTGGCGGCGCTCTCCCCGAAAGAACGGGCGGGTACGGCAGGGCTTGCACTGCAGGATCGCGCGCAGTCGTTGGGGGTTCTCGCCGAACTGCGCAACGGGAACGTCCAGGTCGCACAGGCCGCCAGCGTCCCTACCTCGCCCTCGTCGCCGAAGACAGCGAGAAACACGGTTCTTGGTGCGGTGCTTGGGCTATTGCTGGGCCTAGGCATCGCTTTTCTACTCGAGCGTTTCGACAGACGTATCCGCGAGCCCAAGGACCTGGAAGCGGTTTACGGGTTGCCACTGCTCGGGGTCGTTCCTGAGAGTCCTGCGCTTGCGCGCTCCGCTCGACGCAAGAACGGCTCGGGAGGAGTCATGCCGGCTAGCGAGACCGAGGCTTTCCACTTGATTCGCGCGCACCTACGCTACTTCAACGTAGACAAGGAGCTCCGTACGCTTTTGGTGGCATCTGCAGCCCCCGGAGATGGCAAGACGACCGTGGCTCGGCATTTGGCCAGTGCCGCGGCGAGAATGGGCGCTCGAGTGCTGCTGGTGGAGGCGGATCTGCGTCGTCCGACAGTCGCTCAGCAGTTCGATATCTCCTCGGGGCCGGGCCTCTCCGACGTGTTGATCGGCGCGATCTTGATGAACGACGCGATCCAGTTAGTTGCTCTGGATCAACCTTCGGGTGGTGAGTCGAATGAACGGACACTCGACGTGCTGGTCGCCGGCGCCACGCTGCCCCCTAACCCGGGCGAGTTGATCGAGAGTCATGCGATGGAGGTGCTGCTGGAGGGTGTGCAGTCCGCCTATGACCTGGTTGTGATCGATACGCCGCCATTGACAGCTGTCTCCGATGCGTTCCCACTGCTACGAAAGGTCGACGGTGTGGTCATCGTGGGCCGTGTGGGCCGTAACCGCCGCGATGTCGCCGAACGTCTGCACCAGACGCTTGCCGGCGCCGGCGCCCCCCTGCTTGGAGTCATTGCCAACGGTTTCAAGGCAAACCGCGGCTCCTATGGCTACTCCTACGAGTACTCCTATGCGCCCGACAAGCGCCTGTCAAAGTCCGATTCGAGCACGCCGTCTTCCAACGGCGCAGCTTCATCCCAAGCCGACGAGCCCGTTCCTACAGCCAAGAGCTGACCCAAGGGCTCCTAGCTGGACACCGCTTGGCGCCTCCCGCATCGCGGTAAATACGTTCAATGTCTGAACGTTGGGATGATCCGAATGGCGGATAGTTGCAGTGCCCATGCACCTATACGGTTGCTGCAAACCTGGCGGGGGTGTGCGTCGGATCGAGCCTGAAAACGAACGGAGCCTGGGATGAGTCGTTGCACGAAGCAGCTGAGTAGCCGTCTGTGGGGTCTATGCCTAGCCATAGTGGCTCTCTTTCTTCTAGTGCCCGCTGCCGCTCTCGCAAGCTCGCCGGCGTTTACTCCTGCGCCCGGCTCTCCGCTTGCACTCTCTACTGGAGGAGCATCGAGCCTGACGTACAGCCCCGGTGGCGGACTGCTCGCCTCAGGTACATCGATCTTCTCGGTGGCCTCCTCAGGAGCCCTAACCCCTGTTGGCGGTACGGCCCCTGACCCCTACGCTGGTTCGGTGGCTTTCAGCCCGAGCGGAGCATTCTTGGCTGCGGCGGACAAGAGCGGTCCCACCCCAGCAGGCGGCCACACCGTTTCCATGTTCTCGGTCGGGTCATCGGGTGCGCTAACTCCAGTGTCCGGCTCTCCGTTCACGGTGGGCTCTCAGCCGACATCGATCACGTTCAGCCCAGACGGGAGCCTGCTTGCAGTAACCGCAGGCCCAACGGGCGCGCCCGGCCCGGATGGCCCCAACACGCTGTATGTGTTCTCGGTGAGCTCCTCCGGTGCGCTCACGCCGGTAGCCGGCTCGCCATACAGCTCGAGCGCGAGTCAAGTCCTCTTCAGCCCGGCCGGTGGACTGCTCGCCGGGGTGGACGTGAACACCGGAGTGACGATGTACTCGGTTAGCGGCTCCGGTTCGCTCACCAAGGTGAGCGGATCACCATTCAAGGCTTTCGGTGCGGCCCCAAGTGATGCTGCATTTGGGCCGGGCGGGAGCTTTCTAGCGGTATCGAACTTCAGCGGCGGGGTGACGATGTACTCGGTGGCTCCATCGGGGGCGCTAACGCCAGTGGGCAGCGGCCCATTCGACCCTACGTTCCAAACAAACTCGGTCGCATTCAGCCCGGACGGCGGCACGGTTGCCGCCACCGAGAACGACTGGCAGGGTGTGACAGCGTTCTCTGTCGCCCCCTCAGGCGCGCTCACCATCCTGTCCGGCTCGCCGTTTGAGACATCCGCACCCGCGACGAGCGTCGTTTTCAGTCCAAGTGGGTTGCTATCGACCGCCAACCTCGGCAGCGAACTGACGGTGCTTGTGCCCTCGTTGGCTTCCAACGCCACCAACTGGGATGGGGCTTTTGGGAAAGACGGATATGACCTGGCTGCCTGGGATGGCCAGAGCGATGTGAGCAATGCGTCCGGCGTCTCGGTGAGTCTGCTGCAGGGCAGTCGCTTTTTGTGGGCGTCGAGCACAAATGACCCACGGGCTCTTCCGAGCCCGGATGGGTTGAAGCGCACCGCGTCGACCTACTTCGACACCAACCAGATCCAGGTTAGATTGACGTTTCACGCCGCCTATACAGGCAATTTGCGCCTGTACGCAGTCGACTGGGACAAAAGAGGAAGGCAGGAGTCGATCAGCATTGGTGGTCAGTCGGCGATCTTCTCCAACAAGTGGGGCGCCTTTTCCCAGGGCCAGTGGGCGATCTTCCCAATCAACGTCGCGGCGGGTGGAACCGTGACGATCACGGTGACCCGCGAAGCTGGCGTGAATGCCGTGCTCTCGGGGATCTTCCTCGGCGATAACGGTGCGCCGCCGGCGATGCCGGTGTCCAGCTCTCCCCAGGGAACGTGGACCGGCACGTTTGGCTCCGCTGGCTATGACTTGGCGGCATGGGAAGGATCCAGCGATCTGACCAATCTGCCTCACGCCAGCTTGACCGTGGTGCACAGCAGCCGGTTTGTGTGGAGCTCCTCCACGAGTGATGTGCGGGCACTGCAGAGCCCGGACGGGCTTACGAGGCGGGCAGCCACCTACTTCGACGCAAACCAGGTGAGCCTGTCGTTGAGGTTCAACTCGGCCTACACCGGCAACGTGAATCTCTACGCAGTGGACTGGGATCATCGCGGACGACGTGAGCTCGTGAGCGTTGGCGGCCAGACGGCAGCACTGTCGAGCGACTTCAGTGGAGGGGCATGGATGTCGTTCCCGGTCTCTGTGACGGCAGGGCAAACGGTCCCTATCGTCGTTGACCAGACGGCCGGCGTCAACGCGGTGCTCTCCGGGATCTTCCTGGGATGAGTTGTCCTGAGCGCACAACCTGACGGGCCGCTGAGGCGTCGTCAGGTTGTGTTCTTTTGAGTTAGCCGCGACTCTGGCGCAAACACGGGGTTACTACCTACCGTGAAGGGGAATGTAGTTGTCATGAAGACAAGCAACAAATCAAACTGGCCTCTCCGGCGGGGGCTATCGGCGGTCCTTGGGTGCCATATCGGGGCCGCAGTGCTGGCGTTTGCCACGATGACAGCGCTGTCCGTCTCTGGGGCTGCCGCGGCCTTGCCCCCACCAGGCGCCCTCACTAGTGGCGTGTCGAATCTCACCTCGTCCTCGGTAATCATCTACGGCTTGGTCAACCCTCATGGTCAGGCGACCAACTACGTCTTCCAGTACGGGACGAGCGGGGCCTACGGCTCTCAGACGCCTCTGATTTCTGCAGGTGATGGAACCAAGACCTTCAAGGTCGGTAGACCCATCGCCGGACTCAGAGCGAACACCATCTACCACTACCGGATTCTCGCAACTAGCGCCGGGGGGGCCACCCCTGGGGCGGATCGCACCTTTACAACGCCCAAGATCCCCCTCTCGCTGCAGATCTCCGGTGCTCCCAACCCGGTGCTGTTCGGCAATCCGTTCTCTGTGACAGGCACGCTTTCCGGCACGGGCGCAGCAGGCCGCGTGGTCGCCTTGCAGTTCAACCCGTTCCCCTATCTCGCAGGCTTCAAGACGCTCGGCAACCCCGAGGTCACAAGCTCGACGGGGAGCTTCTCCTTCCCGATAGTGGGGCTCTCCGTAAACACCCAGCTACGCGTGGTTACGACCAGCGCCCCATTCATCTCGAGTCCCGTGTTGGTGGAGGGCGTTGGCGTGCGGGTCACGTTCCACATCCATCGCGTCCACCGTCCTCGCCGCGGACGGTTCTACCGCATGTATGGGACTGTGACTCCAGCCGAGGTGGGTGCGCGCGTTGGCTTCCAGCTGCTGCGTCCCGGAGCGCGATCGATCAACCAGGGTGGGGCTTTCGTCAAATCTGGGACGCCAACCGTCTCACGCTTCAGCACGATTGTGCGTGTTCGTCACCGCGGCGTCTACCAAGCTCTAGTGCAGGTGTCCGACGGTTCGCACGTCTCCGCTTATAGCGCTTCTATACGAATCCGCTGAGAACGTCGTCAGCGGCTGAGTGGTTAGCCGTCGGGCGACTATCGCTCGACCATACATACGTCCATCGGGCCGAGCTACCGGGTTAGCATGCGCCCGTGGCTAATAGTGTTGCTATAGACGCGGAGGCTCCCGCGAGGGAGACCCCTGCGATGGAAGCGCCGGTAACGGACACACCGTCCGCTACGTCGATAAGCGAGCTTGGTCTCATCGCATTGATGCTGCTGCCCGGCGCGCTGATCGTGTTCCTCGGGTTCAACGCAGGCGGATACTTCCCCGGTGCGCCTGCAGTGGTGGCGCTCGTGCTCACGCAGATCCTGCTTGTGAGGATCTTGCAGGCGCGTCATCCATTCGAGGGGTTGGCGCCCCTCACGCTCGCGGCGATCTTCGCTCTCGGGCTGTATGGGGCCTTGACGCTCGCCTCGGCGCTCTGGTCGCACTCGACCGGGAGGGCGCTCATTGAGCTCGATCGCGTGTGGCTCTATCTGCTGGTGCTGGTGCTGTTCGGCAGCGTGCGGGCGAGCGCCAGCAACATTCGCTGGCTGATCAGAGGGTTGGCGCTCGGCGCCTCAATCGTGTGCCTGGCAGGTCTCATCACGCGCGTGCTGCCCAACGTGTGGCATACCGCGCCCGACGTGTCCAACCAGCGCCTGAGCTATCCCGTCACCTACTGGAACACGCTCGGGCTGCTCGCAACGCTTGGAATCGTGCTTGCGTTCCACCTCACCTGCAGCCTCGCCGAGCGACGCTTCGTGCGGGTGCTTGCCGCTGCAGTGCTGCCTTTGCTCGCCGCCACCCTGTTCTTCACCTTCTCGCGCGGAGCGATAGTCGCAGGCGCGGTGGGGCTGATCGTCTACGTCCTTGTTGCCCGTCCTCGCGGCCTGCTCAGTGGCGCGCTTGCAACGGTTCCAGCCACAGCAGCGTTGATGGTGGTGTGCTACCACGCCAATCTCCTGGACACGCTCGATCCGACCACCGCTGCGGCTGTCTCACAAGGGCACCACGTTGCGCTAGTTGCAGGCATTTGCGTGCTCGCTTGTGCTGGTCTTCGCCTGCTGTTCGCCTTCACGCTTGACGCTCGACTGCGAAGTGCAGCCCGCAAGCGGTGGATTGCGCCTGGAGCCAAGCGCGGCGCTATCGCGGGCGTTGCTGCGCTGGCACTTGTGGCTTTCTTCGCACTTGGGGCGCCACACGCCGTCGCTCAAGACTGGAGCCGTTTCATCGGCGGCGCCGGTACGCACGGCTCGAAAGGCGATCTGCGCCAGCGTTTGACTGATCCCTCCAACGACGGGCGCACCGAACTGTGGAGGGTGGCGCTGCACAGATACACAGCCTCCCCCGTCCATGGCAGCGGGGCAGGGATGTACCAGACGCTCTGGGATCAGAAGCGCCCCCGCTTCGCCTACACAATCAACGCCCACAGCCTCTACCTGCAGGCGATGGCTGAGCTTGGCCTACCCGGTCTCCTGCTGCTGCTGATCGTTGTGGGCGTAACGATTGTGGGGCTGGCTATGCGTGCGCGGGGCCCACAGCGCTCCCTCTACGGCGCGCTGCTTGCAGTGGCGGTGGTGTGGGCGCTACACGCCGGCGTGGACTGGGATTGGGAGATGCCGGTGGTTACGCTCGGCTTCTTCGCCGCCGCGGGGCTGGCGCTGAGCGCTCGTAAGGGGCAAGGCGCCGGTTGGGCGCCCGCTCACAACAGTCGCATGGTTCTCGCTCTGCTCTGCCTTGCCACGATGGTGATGCCAGTGTCGATCATCGGATCGCAAAGCCGGCTCGGGGACGCCGAGCACGCGCTTTATGCATCCAATTGCTCTGCAGCAAGCCCCGATGCGCTGTCCTCGATTGGATGGCTTGACTTCCGTCCCGAGCCCTATGAGATCGTTGGGTTTTGTGACCTGCAACGCGGGGAGCCGAGACAGGGTGTTGCCGCTATGCGCCAGGCGGTTGCCCAAGACCCCGGAAGCTGGGAGACCTACTATGCGCTCGCGATCGCCCAAGCATCGGCGGGCATCGACCCGCGCAGCAACGCCAACAGGGCTCTGCGCATGAACCCCTTGGAGCCTCTGACACGTGAGGCTGTGAAGGAGCTGAACACCGCGAGTCCAACCGCATGGGTCAGTCGCGCTGCGGTGGTGCGCGCTACCGCGCTGGCAAGCAACGATCTCTCGATCGTGCCGTCCTAGAGAGACCTCAGGCCATCGCCTCGCGCAGCTTGTCAAGCGCCCGGTAGACACGGCTCTCGATGGTTGTGAGCGGCTCCCCGGTCAGCTTGGCGATCTCAGGGACGGTTAGCTCAGCGCCGAAGCGCAGGGAAACCGCCTCGCGCTCCTCGCCGCTCAAAGCGGCAAGGCTCCTGTTGAGCAGGTCGTGGTCGGCGATGTCGTCGAGCTCCTGATTGGCAAGCTCATCGACCTCCTCGTGCTCCCCAGTCGCACCAAAGCTCGGCCCCGCAGCAACTCGTTCAAGCGCCCTACCCTCGCCGGCGCGTCGCCGCGCGTGGTCGTTGAGGCAGTTGAGCGCGATCGCATAGAGCCAAGTCTTGGCGCTCCCCTTGCGAGGGTCGAAGCGCCGGCGGGCGCGTAGCGCTCGCTCGCAGGTGTCGGCGAGCAGTTCCTCAGCCAGCGCCGTATCGCCCGTTCGATACCTGAGAAAGGCGAACAGCGCCTGGGCGTGCTCGGCATAGAGCAGCTCGAATCCGTCGTTGCGAATACCTCGCACAACGTCCCTATCGTCCTTTCGTCCAGGCTGGCGAGCTTCAGGCAGGAAACTGGCCGCTCGTTCGTATCAGCCTCCATGAGCCAATCACATGAAGACGAACGCTTCTCCGATGATCTGAAGCACGTCGCCGACGTACTTCGCGACGAGCGCCCCACTCTTGACCCGCTTGCACTCGACCGAGTAAAGCTGCGGGCAATGAGCGCAGCAAGCAGGCCCGGCGCTCCACAGCAAAAAGGATCTTTCGTGAAGCAACGTCTCACGACCCTCATCACGGTCGGGCTTCTCATGCTTGGCACCGGCGGCACGCTGGCTTTGGCCGGCGTTGGCGGAGGCAGTGGAGCGGGCAGCGCCAGCTTCAACCAATACAAACCGCCATGCGTCCACGGCAAAGGCCTTGGCGTCGCCAACGAATGTCCAGGCGAAAAAGCTGAAAAGCCTAAAAAAGTCGGTAAAGGCAGTAAAGGCGGGAAAGCCGGTAAAGGCGGAAAAAGCGGTGGCGGCCACGGTGGCAAAAATGGCCACGGCGGCAAAGCCAACCATGGCGGCAAAGGCAACCGCGGTGGCAAGAACCACGGTGGCAAAGCCGGTGGCGGCAAGAGCGGCCACAGCAGCAAAGGCAGCCACGGCAACAAAAACCACGGTCACAAGGCTCGTCACAACAAAAAGGCGGGTCATGGCCATCACTAGCGGAAACGCCCATAGACAACCAGCCAGTCCACGTTCTTACAACACAAGGGATTTCTCATGAGGCAACGCTTGACCACAGTTCTCACCGTCGGATTTCTCGTGCTCGGCGCCGGCGGCACGCTTGCGTGGGCATGCGGCGTCGGAGCGGAGGCGGGCGGCAGCGCCAGCTTCCACCAGTACCGTCCTCAGTGCCCACCCGGCTACGTGCTCGAGGGTCGTCACTGTCGTGTGATTCCACCTCCACATTGCCCGCGGGGCTACGAAGTGGTTGGTGGCGTTTGTGTTCCCACACCGCCTCCCACGTGTCCTCCCGGATACGAACTCAAGGGCCGTAACTGCAAGGAAATCCCGGTTCCCCATTGTCCCCCTGGCTTCATCCTCGAAGATGGAACCTGCCATTTCGTAGGTCACCAGGGCGGTGGCGGCGGTAAAGGCGGCGGCGACAAAGGCGGCGGCCAAGGCGGCGACAAAGGCGGCCAAGGCAGCGGCGGTAAAGACGGTGGCGGCAAAGGCGGCAACCAGGGCGGCGGCGATAAAGGCGGCGGCCAGGGTGGCGGTAAAGGCGGTGGCGGCAAAGACGGTGGCGGCAACAAAGGCGGCCAAGGTGGCGACAAAGGCCACGGCCACCACTAACCAACGCTCATAG
>JBAPMC010000372.1:0-1502 GCA_049278415.1 Solirubrobacteraceae bacterium | reverse complement strand
GACAGCACGCCGCCGACGATTCCCTCGGCTGTCAGGGGTGGTAGCTCCGCGCCCGTGTTTGACTCGTTGCGTCCCTGGTCTATGAGAGTGATGATTTGGGCGATGCCGCGCTGGCGACGCTCGAGTGCACGATTGCCCGCGCCGAGCGAGCCAACGATAAGGAGCTGCCCCGCACCAGGCTCCAGGTCAAGGAAGCCGAGCAGTCCGATGAGAGCCGACCTGATCCGCTCAGCCCACTTGGCATGCGGGTCGTATCCCTCGAGCACGTAGCGTCGGGCGCGCGCGATCGCGTCATCGAAGGCTCCGAGGAAGCACTCTTCGCGGTCGCGATAGAGCTCATAGAACGTGCGACGCGAAATACCAGCGAGCGCGACGATGTGCGCAACAGTGACGTTGGAGGCGCCGCGCTCAGCGGACACCTCGACCATCGCCGCGAGGATGCGCGCGCGCTGAATCTCGATCACACGCTCCGGCCCCAGCCTAAGCCCACCCGCACCAGCACCAGCACCAGCACCAGCACCAGCACCAGCACCAGCACCAGCACCAGGCTTACCAGTTAACGCCGCGCCGTTGACCTCCGCTTCCGCCGATCGCGCCTTGGTCTTGACGGCCATCTCATTTCTTCTTTTTGGTCGTTATCTTTGCTTTGCGACCCGCGCTCTTGCTCTTCTTCTTGGTGGTCTTCTTGCGCTCATGGCGCACGTGCTTCGCACAGCCGGTGACGCTGATCTTCGTGGTCTGGCGCATTTCCTTGCCGTTCTGCGCAACGAACACCGTCGGCATCGTCAATTTGCTGTTGCAGAGGTTCCCGTTGGCGGCTAGCGCCGAGTACTTGCCCTGAGGCAACGTCAATTCGAAGCTACCCACCGGCTGGTCGGGAACTGCGCGGAACGTGCTGCTGGTGATCCCGGCGGGGCTGATGAACGTTTCGCCACGCAGGTCGATCGTCACGCCATACCCCTGCAGCACGACGATCAGTTCGGGGAACTTGGCGCCACCGTGCGAGACGAAATAAGCGGGCCCTTCGAGCGGCACCGGGATCAACGGCGTCACAGCCTTCGCGTGACCCACAATCGATTCCCTCGGGCAACCGGCGGGATTTGCTTCGAACTGCGCCGCCGTGCACGCCTTCTGTAGCGTCGTCAGGCGCGATGGCAATTGCTTCGGCAGATCCACCTTCACCTTGGCGATGTTCGCTTGGGACCCCTGCGGAGCATTGGGATAGGTCAGCTTCACCGTCAAGCTCGCACCCTTCGTGCGTGACGTCTTGCCTGCGGTCGAGACCTTGAACCCAGGTTTGAACGCCAGTCCCTGACAGTTGGACGCCTGAAACGGCGAAGTCACGGTCTTTGCGGCGCCAAGGCTGCTGTTCAGCGTGCTCGCGATCGACAATGGGTTGCAGCTGGTTGGGTCCAGCGTGAATTTATTACGGTCGATGTAGACACGAATGTCGCGGACGTGCGTGACTATCCCGTCGATGATCGTCGGGATCGGTTCAGAGC
>JBAPMC010000371.1:0-13896 GCA_049278415.1 Solirubrobacteraceae bacterium | reverse complement strand
AGCGTGCGTCCCTCCACCAGCGGCGCCAGCTGGCGCTTGATCGTCTCTACCTCCGGAAGCTCTGGCATCTGAAGCGCTCAGCATATTCGCGCGAGGATGAGCACTGAAGTAGGCGTCCTTCAAGCGTTCCGCGGAGAGGTGCGTATAGATCTGTGTCGTGGCGAGATCTGCGTGACCGAGCATCTCTTGCAGAGAGCGCAGGTCGCATCCCCCAGCGAGCAGATGTGTCGCGAATGTGTGGCGCAGTGTGTGCGGTGTCATGCGCTGCGCGAGCCCCGCCGTGCGTGCGTGACTCTGGATGATCTTGTAGAGACCCTGACGCGTGAGAGCAGAGCCTCGATGATTCACGAACAGGTGCGTCTCCACTCGCACGCCAACAAGCCGCGGGCGACTCCGCTGAAGATAGAGATCGAGCGCCTGCACCGCCCGGCGCCCAACCGGCACGATCCGCTCCTTAGAGCCCTTGCCGCTTGCTCTAAGCATCCCAACCTCCACGTCCACATCACTCACCTCCAAGCCAATTGCCTCCGAGACGCGCAAGCCGCATGCATACATAACCTCCAGCAGCGCCCTGTCGCGCAGCGCGAGCGGCTCAGTCCCCTTCGGCTGCTCAAGCAGCTTCGACACATCTCCGCGTGAGAGCACCTTCGGCAGTCGCTTGGTCTTTGGCGGGCCCCGCAGGTCGGTTGTTGGATCATGCTCGATCAGCCCTTCGCGTCGCAGATGGCGATAGAACGAGCGCAAACACGCCGCCTTGCGCTGGAGTGTGGCCGCCGCCACCGGCGGGCGATCGCCTTCGCCGGCGGCAAGCTCTGAGAGGAATGCGGCGAGATCGCCATGCTGTGCCGCGAGCGGCGACACTCCGCGACGTGTCAGGAACTCGCCAAGCTGTGCAAGATCGGAGTTGTAGGCGTGCAGCGTGTTGCGTGACAGGCCACGCTCGAGCTCCAGGTAGGCAAGGAAGTCGAGTATCAGCCGCTCGAGGCGCACGCCACTGAAAGCCACAGCCGTCAAGGGATCATCCACACATCGGATTTCGCCTCGAGCAGCAGGGCTCCTCACGATGCAAGCCGACTCTCAGCCCGCCCTACCCTCCATCTGGCCCTCGGTGTGCTCGCCCAGCTCGGACAGCACTGTCCCACCGGCGAGAGCCGCCCCAAAGAACAACGGATCCTCGACGAGCACGCGACCCATCGTCTCCGCCGGCAGGCCACTGGCCAGATAGGCGGGCATATCAACCGGCGCGCGCCTCCAGTCGTGGCGAGCCATACGCGCGGGACGGTCCACCTCGAGCTCCATCTGTGGCTTTACGCGCTCCGCGGAAGACCCGAATACCGTGCCTAGACGAGCACGCAGGTCGGCGCCTGCCGGTGAGCGTATACCCGCTGGAAGAGCCACTGTCACTGGCTCGAGCAGCAGGTCGAGCACTGTCAGGGTGTGATGGGAGATGCCACGATGGCGGGGTCTCTCATCGGCTGAGGACATGCGCGCGACAACGAGCGTCGGCGCCCCGAGTGCGATCGCAGTGTGAGCCGAGTCGAGCGCGTACATCCCACCATGACCGAGCGGCGAGCTCGATCCAACGATGCCGGGACCGGGGCCGCACACCGCCGCATCCCAGCCCAACGTGCGCAAACCGTGGTGTAGCGCCCCTGCAGTTGTAACTGCCTCCCCCTCGCCCCCGTAGATGACACCGGCGGTGATGTGACCGGCCAGCAGCCCCCGCTCGCGCAGTGTTCGCACGATGCGCGAGTGACCGCCCGGCAGCGCCCCGCCCGGTGTCTGCACGAACCCGAGTCGACTGTCTGGACTCGCCTGGGCGAATGCCCATGCCACCGCAGCCAGCTGGCCGTGCAGCGCGAGCACTGCCACTGGCTGCTCGAGCGGCAGCTCAAGCCACTCGTCCTCCACTGGCGCAACCGCGTGCTGAAGGCTCGTGTAGTTGAGCTTCATCACATGGGCGCCCGCCACCCCATCGGAGGAGAGGCCGCGTGTGAGGTTCGCGTGCACTATGTCGAAACCGCCGGAGCCGAGGCCGAGGTCGCGCGCCTGCACGTTGACAATCACCTCATCACCCTGCTGGCTTGCGCCGACCAAGCCGACGTCTGCGATCGCGGGACGACGTTCGCCGTTCAGCGAGATAGCAAGCTCCTGCTCGGGCCCGTCGGTGGATACCGCCTGAAGGACGGTGGCTCGGCGGAGCTTCAGCATCGGCTAGCTCTAGTTGGTGGCGGAACGCCCACGAGGCGCGTGGGACGAGTCGAGCCTGTTCATCACGGCGGGTGGTTGTGTGCGCTCGATGCTCACGTCCACATCGCATTCATACTCCGGCAGATTGGCGATCTCATGTGCCCTCTCCACCATCCTGGCCGCCACTGCCTGTGCCTGTTGGTCATCGACGACATGGAAGACCACCTGCACGCGCACCGCGCCAACCGTCCCCCTCCTCTCCAGGGGCGGGAGATCCGCGCTCACGACCGACCCGCTAGCGTGCGGTCGCCTCCAGCGCGCTCGGTCGATCGTTCCAAAGCGGCGTCGACGAAGCTCCGGAACAGCGGGGCTGGCCGCTCCGGTCGCGACTTGAACTCCGGATGGAACTGCGAGGCCACAAAGAAGGGGTGCTCGTTGAGCTCGATCACCTCCACCAAGCGCTCATCTGGCGAAGTTCCCGAGATGCAAAGGCCGGCGCTTTGAAGGCGCTTGCGCAGCAGATTGTTGACCTCGTAGCGGTGACGGTGGCGCTCGTACACCACAGCCTCGCCGTAGGACTGCCGCACCCGAGAGGAATCGTGGAGCTTGATCGGGTCTGCGCCAAGGCGCATCGTTCCTCCAAGATCCGCAACCTCCTTCTGCTCTGGCAGCAGATCGATCACCGGATAGGGCGTCTCGATGTCGAACTCGGTGGAGTTCGCTCCCTCCATGTCCGCCACATGCCTTGCAAACTCGGCAACCGCAATCTGCATTCCCAAGCAGATTCCCAAATAGGGGATCAGCTGCTCGCGCGCAATGCGGGCTGCAACGATCTTGCCCTCGATTCCCCGTCCGCCGAAGCCTCCCGGGATCAGTATCCCGTCGGCGTTCTCGAGCAGCTCGCACGCGCTGCGACGATCCTCCTCGTCCGTGGCGTTGCCCTCCTCGAGGCTCTCCGAGTCGATCCAATCGATCCGAACGGTGCTGCCTTGCAGAGCAGCAGCATGACGAAGCGCCTCGGTGACCGACAGGTAGGCGTCCTGGAGCTGCACATACTTGCCCACCAATGCGATGCGAACCGTTCGATGAGCCTTCTCGACTTGCTCGATGGGCTCCTGCCAACTCGAGAGCTCCGGTGCGGGCGCCTCCAGACCGAAGTGGTCGAGGATGAAGTCGTCCACGCCCTGCTCGCAGAAGACGATAGGCACCTTGTAGATGTTGTCGACATCGCGTGCGGAGACGATCGCCTCGGCCGGCAGGCTTGCGAACAGCGCGATCTTCTTGCGGATCTCCTGAGAGAGCGCTCCCTCTGAGCGGCACATGAGCATGTCCGGCGCAATTCCGATCCGTCGCAGCTCGTTCACAGAATGCTGTGTGGGCTTGGTCTTCAGCTCGCCCGCATGGCCTATGTAGGGAACGAGGGTGAGGTGGATGAACATGCAGCGACGCCTGCCCACATCCACAGGGAACTGGCGAATAGCCTCCAGGAATGGAAGCGACTCGATGTCGCCAACCGTGCCACCGATCTCAGTGATGACAAAGTCCACGTCGGTCGACTCGGCGATCAGTGCGATCCGTTGCTTGATCTCATCGGTGATGTGCGGCACCACCTGGACCGTCCCGCCCAAGTAGTCGCCGCGACGCTCACGGCGTATCACCGTGTCATAGACGCCTCCGGCGGTGACGTTCGATGCGCGACTGGTGTTCGAATCGGTGAAGCGCTCGTAGTGGCCAAGGTCGAGGTCGGTCTCGGCGCCATCCTCGGTCACGAACACCTCGCCATGTTGGTATGGCGACATCGTGCCTGGATCAACGTTGATGTAGGGGTCGAACTTCTGCAGGCCCACAGTCATTCCGCGTGCCACGAGCAGTCGTCCGATCGACGCAGCTGCGATTCCCTTTCCCAGCGAGGACACGACGCCACCGGTCACGAAAATGAACCGGGTCTTGGCCGGAGCCTGGGCGTGACGGTCAGAGTGGGGTGAGCTCATCATGGCCTGCCCCAGGAGTCTAGTTCGCGCAGCAGCGGCATACGCTCCACGAGCTTTGTGATCGAGCGCAGCTCCCCGTATATGGTGATCGCGACGAGCACGGCAAGCGCCACCGCTTGGCCTGTCTCTGAGAGCGCAAGCACGAGCCATAGGCCAGCAAGCGCCCCAAGCAAG
The DNA here is from genome assembly GCA_049278415.1 of Solirubrobacteraceae bacterium. GTDB lineage: Bacteria > Actinomycetota > Thermoleophilia > Solirubrobacterales > Solirubrobacteraceae > Palsa-744. Next base: position 9,541 of record JBAPMC010000371.1, on the reverse strand, counting down.
TTGGCGCCCGTGTCCCCAAGCATCGCTCGTTCGCGTAGGTCATATATCCCGGCAATCAGCGCGGGGCCGACAAACAGGCCAAGGGCCCACAGCGGCCGTAGGCCTGCCGTGCCGATCGTAAGTCCTGCCCCAAGCAGCACAAACACCTTCGTTGCACGACCTGGACGCAGATCCAGCAGGTTGAAGACATTCGTGGCGAGCACCAGCACCGCGCTCGCGAGCAGCCAGCGTCCCGTCGAGAGCCCCCTGAAGTCCATCGCGTACAGCGCTAGCCCGAGCGACCCGGCCGCCTTCAATGCGCCTGTGGAGAGCTGCCTGTTGAGCAAGGCCTTGCCATGGCCGCTCCAACCGCGCGGCTCGCCCCCGAGCGTGTCATCCACGAGCCCGAGAAACGCGACGCCCAGCACATATATCCCGATGGTCAACGTCTCGGGGTGGAAAACGCGAGTGAGCGCGAGTCGCGCGACGAGCATCAGCGGGATGAGAGCGAGGAGAGCGCCTGCCACGCTCAAGACGCCGAAGGGGAAAGCGACGCTTCGCTGCCGATAGTTGGCCTTTACATGCCCGGTCTCAGTCAGTGCACGCAACAAGCCAGGCGCCAGGATCGCAGCCATGAGCGTTGCAAGCGCAAAGGGAAGTGCATGCACCCTCGCAAGTTAGCGGCCGCAGCGGATGACGCGCAGGGGGTTTGAATAGGCCTGGACCCAATGGCGCGGCGTGTGGGCAATTGGCGCTTAGCGCTGGCTGGGCGTGCTCAGAGCAGAGGGCAGCAGGGCGTCCGCAGTCGGCTTGACTCCATAGGCGCCGTGGTCACCGGCGAGCGCGAGCGCGAGCGCTGTGCGCCCGGCAATCGTCTCGAGATCGTCAACGCTCGCCAGGTTTTCGGCCTTATACCACGGGATCTGAGACGGTTCGGTGCTGCTCAGCTCCACTCCCACCGCCGGAACGCCTTCTGAGGACACCCCTGCAATCAGGCCCGACTCGAATTCGGCGGTGCTCTTTGCTGCCTGGGGGCTCATGCCAACTGGGTCGCTGCGCACGACCACGAGTCCTTCAAGCTTGCCCAGTTCGCCGTCATAGGAGCTGAGCAGCTTCGTGTGCACCCGTTCAAGCAGTTGCCCGCCGCTGACAAGCTGCTTTCCGATGCGCACTCCGAACTGTCTGATGAGCGTCGGTTCAGTGGCGAGATCCGTGTAGCGCGTGCCGCTTGCCTGCCCTGCAACGCCGGTTGTGTCGAGTGGCTCACGTACCGCCAAGACCGTCTTGACACTGCCGCCCGCCTCGCCGACGCCGTCGCGCACGAGCGCGTCGATCTTGTCAGAGGATTCCCCCAAGAACACCAAGCCGACGTTCCGTCCTGTGAGTACCCCATGCACCGCAAACGGCCAGAGATCGGTCGCAAGCGCTTCCTGTTCGGACAGGTGAGCCCCGACCTGTTCCAGATTGTGCTGTGAGCCGCTCACTTCAGAGCGCAGATTGCGCACGATCCCGTTTTGCGCAGAGGACACGAGGTTCGAGTCGCCGATCGCCACGCCGATCAGCACGCCCACGGCGAGCGCGAACAAGACGGCGGCAAGCGAGAGCGCGTGATAGCGATAGTCGAACATCGGTGGAGTGGCTCAGCTGCTGGAGCCGAACAGCAGCTGAAGCTTGAGCCATAGTAGGTCCACCACATCACGTAGCGCCGGGGTCATCCACACGACAGCTATCAGCGCGATCAGTCCAGCGAGGATCACCACTACCAGCGGCGCCAGCCCCGGCATCGGTCGATACAGGCGACTCACGCCCTTGGCGTCGACCAGGATCTCACCGATTCGCAAGCGCGTGAGGAACGTCGAGGACATGCCTTTGCGATTGCGGTCGAGGAACTCCACCAAGTTGAACTGCGAGCCAACCGTCACTATCAGTCGCGCCCCCTTCTCCGCAGCGATCAGCATCGCCACGTCCTGACTGGTGCCGGGCGCCGGCACCAGCTTGAACGGCACTCCGAGCTCCTCCAGGCGACCCCTGCCGGGCGCGCGACCGTCCGGATAGGAGTGCACCACCAGCTCGGTCTTCCCATCGCGGGCCGCGAGCAGCGCGGCCTCGCTCGCCGAGTCCATGTCCCCCACGATCATGTTGGGAGTGAAGCCCGCTTCGAGCAGCGCGTCGGCGCCGCCATCTACAGCCACCAGCACGGGGTGCGTATCCCTGATGAAGGGCCGTAGGGCTCGCAAGTCACGCTGGTGGTCCACGCCACGTACCACCACCAGCGAGGAGCGGTCGCGGAAATCGGTGCGAAAGCGTGGCAGGTCGATTCGCCCTGCGAGCAGCTCACGCTCCTCGCGCATGTGCTCGATCGTGTTGTGTGCGAAGCGCTCGAGCGCATCGCCGATCTCGCGTCGGCGAGCCTCTGTATCGGCACGCACGCGCGCCACATCGAGCACCACACCAGAGGTGAGCGGCTGACCCTTGTAGAGCACCTCGCCACGCGTGTCCGGTGGCGTAATGCGTACCGTCACCCCATCGCCGTCGGAGAGAGACTGAAACAGAGAGTCATCGGGCAGGTCGACGAGCAGCACCCCCGCTTCGACAAGCAGTTGTGGCCCGAGATTCGGATAAGTGCCACTCGTGGACGCACGGCAGTTGAGCACCGCAGCGGCCCCCGCCGCAATCAGCTCCTCTGCGGAGACTCTGTCGATGTCCAGATGATCGATTACGGCAATGTCCCCGGACAGGAGATGCCCGACAAGCAGCTTGGTCTTACGTCCAAGCCGCACCGGACCGCTCAGATCGCACGTCGGCGTGGACAAGGTCCCCAGGGCGGGCGCAGTCTCGCCTAGCGGCTGCCGGGTTACGGCCATCAAACCCGAGAGTAACGCTCAAACAGCGATTCCGCGTCGGACTGGGTACATTCGCAACCGTCTCAGGCGGCGCGACGCAGATCGCGGGCATGCCTTCTAGCCGCTACGTCCTGGTCCTCGGCGCCGAGCATCCGCACGAGCTCGCCCACGACGTCACGCTCGGCGAGCTGCACGACCGTTGCAACCGTTGGGTCGGCTGAAGTGTCCTTTGCGATCGAGAAGTGGCGCGCTGCGAGCGAGGCGATTTGTGGAAGGTGGGTGATGCACAGAACCTGCCTGCCGAGCGCGAGGCTCTGCAGGCGCTCACCCACAGCGCGGGCGGTATGCCCGCCGATGCCAGCATCAACCTCGTCGAACACCAGAGTCGACTTCGAAGGGCCGTTTGCGGCTCCCGCGCCGTCGTTGCTCGCGCTTGTGAGCGCGAGCATCACGCGCGAGAGCTCGCCGCCCGAGGCGATCTCTCGCAGCGGGGCAGCCGCCACCCCCGGGTTGGGTGCGATGACGAACTCGGCCACATCTCCTCCGTTCGCTTTTGGCGCAGTGGGCTTCAGGACGATCTCGAAGGTGGCGTCGCCCATCGCAAGCGCGGCAAGCTGCTCGCGAACGCCGTCAGCGAGGCGCGTGGCAGCCATCTCTCTGTCCACGCGCAACTGCTGCACGTGTTCATCGAGCAGTCTCTGCTCGGCCACCAGCAGCTCGCCCGTGCTCTCCTGCGCCACTCCTGCCCCGAGCAGCTCCTCGCGCCGCATACGCGCCCGCTCGGCGTACTCGAGCACCGAGGAGATCGTGCCACCATGCTTACGAGCTACCCGCTCGATCAGCGCGAGTCTCTCTTCCACCGACTGCAATGATCCGTCTTCGGCTTCGATGCCCTCGCAGTAGCCACGCAGGCCGCCGGCTATGTCCTGCGCCTCGATTGCAAGAGCAGCGCAGCGCTCAACAAAAGCGTCGAGCTCAGGATCTATCCCGGTGATCGTCTCGAGCTTCGCGGCCGCTCCCGCCGCCAAATAGGCGGCCCCAGGGCTGTCGGAGGACTCCGGCGCAAGCGCATCAGCCGCCGTGCCGGCAGCCGAGTGCAACGTCTCCAGGCGGCGCAGTCGCTCCCGGCGCGTCAGGAGCGTTTGATGCTCTTCCTCGTCAGGCGCGAGCAAATCGATCTCCGAGAGCTCATGCTCGAGCAGCTCCAGCTCATGCTCACGGGTCTGCGCGAGCTCGCGTAGGCGCTCGAGCTCCGCCTCGAGTTTGCGTGTCTCGCGATATGAAGCAGCGCAAGCCGCGAGCCGCTCTGCGTGCGCGGGCCCACACACCTCATCGAGCATTTGAAGCTGTGCGCCTGCAAGCACCAGCTTGCGGTGCTCGTGCTGACCGTAGAAGGAAATGAGTCGCGCTCCGAGCTCGCGTAGATCCCCAACGGCGGCGGAGCGACCGTTGAGGTAGGCACGTGTGCGCCCGTCAGCGCTTACACGACGCGCAAGGATCAGCTCCTTGAGACCATCCTCGCTGTCGCCCTTGATGTTCTCTGGAAGCAGCTGAACGATCTCCTCTTGCAGGCGCTCAGGCACCGAGAACACGCCCTCTACATACGCCTCCTCGGCGCCCGGACGGACGATCCCAGTGCGCGATCGTCCCCCCATCAGAAGATCCAACGCGTGCGCCAGCACCGTCTTGCCCGCGCCAGTCTCGCCTGTCAGCACATTCAAGCCGGGCGCGAGCGAGAGCTCAGCGCGCTCGATCAACAGCAGATTTTCAACGCGCAACTCGCAAAGCACAGGGACAGGTGTACCAGTGCACACCGACAGACCCCTATCCAGTCGGGGCCGGGATAGGTCGATAATCTGGAGGACACCGTAAATATCTCGCCACGGAAGGCATCTCAGCGCGCCTCTCCTCCTCCACCGGCATGGTTGCCAGACCCTCCCAGAACTCCACTCGCACCCCAGCTGTCCCGCGCGATTGCCTCTCATCGCCGGAGGTTGCCGCGCGCCTGGACGAGGAGGTCAGTCGAGCCGAGCGTCACCGCACCGCGCTGAGCTGTTTGCTGGTGAGCATCGACGACGTTGAGCAGCTCTCACGCACTCACGGCGACGGTCTTCCGGCGCAGGCGCTTGCTTATCTCGGCACGGCGCTCGGGCGTGAGCTGCGTCGTTTTGACCGCATCGGCCATGCCGAAGAGGGCGAGCTGCTGGTGGTGCTGCCTGGAGCCGACGAGCGACGGGGCGAGATCGTCGCGCGTCGCGCGCTCGGACGCTTGCACGCCGTCAAGATCGAAGTGGACGGCCAGCGCCAGCCACTACGAATATCGGTGGGGATAGCTGCCTGGCGCACAGGTCTTACGAGTGAGCAGCTGCTCTCACAAACGCGCCTCGCAGCGCAGCGGCACGACCCTTCTGACGAGCCACCGGGGACGCCTTCGGGACAGCCCGGAATCGACGCTGGCGAGCTGCCGGCGCTCAGACGTTCATAATCCCACGCCGTGCTCTCCGGGTCTGAGCTGTGGCTGCTGCGCCTGATGGCCGATCGAGGCCTCGCGCTGCTTGACGCCTCGACGCTGCTGATGGTGGTTGAGGAGCGCCGCGAGCTACGCGTCGCCGCCTCCAGCGGCCGAGTTTCCGTGCGCGTACGCGTGCTCCCGCTCGAGGGCAGCGCCCTCGGCGCGCTCTATACGACCGGCAAGTCCCTCTCCCTGGATCGCCCGCGCGGCCAAGAAGCGACGTGGCTGCACGAGCTGGGGCTCGAAGCGCGCGCGGTGCTCGTGGAGCCCTTCAGCTTGGACGGTCAGAGTGGCGGGCTGGTGATCGCCGCACGCGAGGACGGCGGCTTCCGCGACCCGGATCGTCGTGCCTTGAGCGCATTTGCGGCGAGCGTTGCGCAGCGGCTCGCCGCTGAGCGCTCTGTTGAGATAGAGCGGCTGCGCTTTGGCATGGAGGCTCGCGAGCGCGAGCGCACTCGCTGGGCCAGGGAGATCCACGACGAAACGGTGCAAGGTCTCGGAGCTTTGCGGCTGAGGCTTGCCAACGCACGCGACCTTGGCGACGAGGCGGCGCTGAGCACCGCCGTGGATACGGTGCTTGAGGGTCTCGGGCAGGAGATCGACGGGTTGCGCCATCTGATCACCGAGCTTCGCCCCGCGGCCCTCGACGACTTCGGCTTGGTGCCGGCCTTGGAAGCGCTTGCACGCCGTGCGCAGGCGATGGATGGCCTTGAGATCGAAACCGACATCGGGCTCTCAGACGACGAGCGGCGCTTGGACCCCGAGCTCGAGAGCACCATCTACAGGGTTGTGCAGGAGGCGCTCACCAACGTCAGCCGCCATGCGAAAGCCACGAGGGCGGTGATCAGCGTGAGCGAGCGCGAGGGGAGGATCACCGCCGCGGTGACAGACGACGGCGATGGGCTTCCCGAGGGCGGACCCTCGCGGCCGCGCACGCCCGGCGAAGAACTAAAGGGTGGCTTCGGGGTATCGGGGATGCGTGAGCGTGCAGAGCTCGTGGGCGGCGAGCTCGAGCTTCTGCCAGCTATGGGTGGGGGCGCAACCATGCGGTTGACGGTGCCGTTGGCCGACCGCCCCTCCCCTGCCTGATCAGGTTCTCGCTCTAGGCAGGTTCTCGCGCTAGACGGACCCGGACACGGCTTTACTGGACGAGGCCAAGCTTGCGCGCGTAGGCGGTTATCTCCGCTCGCGAGGAGAATCCAAGCTTCTCGATGGCACGCGCCCTGTATGTCTTGACGGTGCGCTCCGCCACATGCAGCTGCTCGGCCACTTCCGGGTTGGTGAAGCCGAGCGCGATCAGGCGCACCACCTCGCGCTCGCGCTCTGAGAGCGCAACTCCGTCCTGCTGATCGCCGTCGCCTGTCACCATCAGCGCCCCTAGCCGTGGATGCAGATAGTTCTGTCCGGCGACCGCCAAACGGAAGGCCTGCAGCAGCTCCGCCGGCTCGGCCTCCTTGAGCACGTAGCTGCGCGCTCCGGCGCGCAGCGCCTGACGCGCATACTCGGGATCCTCTCTCATCGTGATGATGGCCACGGCGAGCGTAGGGTGGGCAACGAAGCACGTGGGAAGCGCAGCCAGGCTTGATCCACCGGGCATTGTGAGGTCAAGCGTCAGCAGATCCGGCTTGAGCTCCCTTACCGCGCGAATCGTGGCGGGGACGTCAGCCGCCTCTGCAACCACCCTGAACTCGCCGGCCTCGCGCTCGAGCACCGCACGAATTCCGTCGCGCACGACCGTGTGGTCGTCGGCGATGATCACATCGATGGGCCGGTCGACACCTGGGGCTTCGCTCGCCATGAGCCGCTAACCGTAGCGACTCCGCGGGCGGCATCGCACAGCATGTCAAGCACCCAAGAGATCAAGGGTTGGCCCGCAAGCTCAACTAAACCCTGCCTGGTTGCCCGCTTGGGACGACAGAAGCCGACACCTTTGGGACGACAAGATCGGCACCCATCGCTCTACAGACAAGTGACCTTAGGGACCCCATCATTGATAAGTGATGCCACCACTCTTTCAGAACACCCATCGTGAACAGTTCAGGGAGACGAACACGGCGACCTTCATTGGGAGAGCACGATGATTGACCTTGGTGTAGCGCTCACATGGATTGCCATATCCGCGGCGAGCGCAAAGGGGCTATCGGTCTTTGCCCACGCCGCCGCAACGAGTGGCGCCGAGGCAGAGCTCGCGTCACTGAGGGGCGAGTCCGCTCCGGCGCACGACAGCCCGTTCCCCATCAACGCCCGATCACGTCTGCTGCACGATCGCCTATGAGCGATATCGCGCCGGCGGACATTTACGTGGCGAGCGCATAGGCACCGAGAAAGGGGCGATCTGGCCGAGATGTCGCGGTCTTGCAGTATGCCGTCGGCGGCTCACCCTAGAATGCCGCCCACCCGGCAACCACGCGCCGAGCCACCGCCAGCGTCGAGAGGCGTCCTTGCTTCCCAAGTCTTCCCGCCTGCGGAGAATCCTGCTTGCTTACACGGTCAACGAACTGGGGACCTGGTTCGGCTATGTAGCGCTGGCTTTGGGCGTCTACGACCACACGAAAAGCGCGATTGCGACCGCCGGACTGTTCGTTGCACGGGGATTGCTGCCAGCACTGCTGGCGCCGGTGCTGGTAGCCCGAACCGAGCGCTCTCCGCGCCGCGGACGGCTTACCTGGCTGTATCTGTTGGAGGCCTCTCTAACGGTGGCTCTTGCCGGCCTGCTGTGGCATTTCTGGCTGGTGGGCGTGCTGGTGCTGGTCACAATCGACGGAGTTGTCGCTGTGGCGGCGACGGCATTGGTGCGCGCCTCAGCAGCCCGAGCGTCGGTCAGCGAGGCGATAGCGGAAGCCGACCACGAGCTCGATGCGCAGGAGCAGCAGGCAGTGACCGAGGACGCTCAAAGACGGGCGAGCGCCGCACTGAACTTCTCGTTCATGGCCGCTCTGGCGATCGGGCCGGCGATCGGCGGGGCGCTCGTGCATCTCGTAGGGGGACCGGTGGCGTTGCTCCTGGATGCGCTCACTTTCCTCGTCTGCGCAGGACTGCTGTTGCGACTGAGCACCTACATCGAGGAGACCAGCGGAGATTCGATTCGCACACGACTGCTGGCGGTTTTGCAGCACATGCGCACGGTGCCCACACTGCGTGCCCTGTTCCTAACAGAGGCGGTTGCGATGGTCTTCTTCGCCTCAGTGGAGCCGGTAGAGGTTCTATATGCGAAGTCGACGCTGCACGCCGGCGACTTCGGCTTCGGACTGCTGGTGGCCACCTGGGGTGTTGGCGCCGCGCTTGGGGCGGTTGTGTTCGCCCGCTCGGTACGCCGACCGCTGGGACCGATGCTCACCGGGGGGACGCTGCTAGTTGGACTCGCCTATCTTGGGTTCGCGGTAGCCCCCACCTTGGCGATTGCATGCGGCGCAGCGGTTGTAGGAGGAATCGGGAACGGCGTCCAATGGCCGTCGCTCATCAGCGCGGTTCAGCAACTAACGCCCGCCGCGCTCCAAGGCCGGCTGATGAGCGCCGTTGGCTCGTTGAACGCGCTCTGCCCGGCGATTGGATTCATCCTCGGTGGGACGATTGCCGCGCTGAGCTCGCCGCGCGTTGCAATGTTCGTGGCAGGGACGGTTGCAACGCTCGCGACATTCGCCTTCCTGCGCCTACCGATCCGTGGGCTTCAATCAGGCAGCGACCCTCAGCCGAGCATCGCCAACGAGCCAGAGTTGGTGAGTTCACGCCAGTAGGCGTCAAGCAAATGAGACCTTGCGCACATGACACAGATCAACTGCGGTGGCACGCAGCAGCAGGCGTGCCACTCCCACGCTCACACCCAGCTCAGGCTCAGCTGTCCTTAAGTACGACGTCTTGTCGGCCGTTAAGTACTACAGACCCTCGCTTCGATCCACGATGAGCATTCCCCGACGACATCTCTACCGGCTGTACCTGGCCAGCCAATGGCTGCTCTTGGCGGGCGCTGTCGCCGTGGCTGTGCTGACCTCGAGGTCCGCCGACTGGCATCCCACCGAGCTCGTTGTCCTATTGCTGATCTTGAGCGTGGTTGGCGAGTGGCTGACGATCACCATGGGCAGTCAGAGCGTCTCCGCCGGGTTCGTGGCCCTGGTGCTCGCAATGACACTGCTCGGTCCAGCGCCGGCGGTTGCCATCGGGGTAGTCGCAATCGCCGCCGACTCGCTCGCGCGTCGTCCCTCTCTGTCCG
>JBAPMC010000370.1:0-9559 GCA_049278415.1 Solirubrobacteraceae bacterium | reverse complement strand
GCGCAGGTAGTGAAGGCGATCACCATCGCCGTGCCGAGATCGGGCTGGGTGACGACAAGCAGGCAGGCGGCGCCTACAACCACGAGCAAAGGCTTTGAGAGATCGCGCAGGTCATGCACGCGCTGCGGACGACGTGCGAGCAGCGTTGCGCTGTAGAGGACGAGCGCCAGCTTGAGCAGCTCTGACGGCTGGAACTGGAGCGGTCCGCTACCGAGCCACCGTCGCGCACCGTTGACGCTCACCCCGACGTGCGGGATGTGCACGGCGAGCACCAGCACAAATGACACGGCGAGCATTGGCCCGATGAGGCTCTGCACTCTGGCTATCCCGTCGCGGGCGAGCAAGCGCATCACGATCAGACCGAGCGCCCCGTAGGCGACGAACTTCACGAGATAGCCGGTCCCGCTGCCTTGACCTTGGAGCAAGGTGCTCGCCGAGGAGGAGCTGTAGACCATGACGGCGCCGAAGGCGAGCAGGCAGAACGTGGCTGTCAGCAGAATGCGGTGCTCGAGCGTCTGTGTATGCGACGAGTCGACGGCGACCGCGCGCAATGATGCCTTTGCCCGCGATTTGCGGGCGGCTGCAGGTTTTGAGCGCCGTCCGGCTGCTGGCATCGAGGCTCACTTCGACGTCTGAGCGAGGAAGCCTCCATGCCTCGAGCAAATCGGCTCGCAGCCAGGGACATGACGTTCAAGCATTTGGAGAGCAGGCATGTCTATCGATGGAGGACGAGCTCTCGGAAGCGCTCTCCGCGAGCCTCGAAGTCGACGAACTGGTCGAAGCTTGCACAACCGGGTGAGAGCAGCACCGCCTCACCCGTGACAGCCCTACTACTCGCCTCCGCGACGGCCCGCTCCAGCTCACCACACTCGTGCACGGGCACATTCGCGCTCGCAAGGACGGTCGCGAGCGAAGGCGCATCCTCTCCAATTAGGTATACGGCGCGGCAGCTCTGTTGCACCGGTGAGCGAAGCGCCGTGAAATCCTGTCCCTTGCCCTGGCCGCCAAGGATCAGGTGCACCGGCATACGCTCCTCCGTCATCGCCTCCAAGGCGACGAGTGTGCTTGCGACATTGGTTGCCTTGGAGTCGTTGACGAACAGAACTCCCTCCCTGCTTGCGACCTCCTCCAGGCGGTGGCGTACGCCGGCGAAGCTACCTAGCGCGGCCCGCACGGCTTCGGCGTCGAGCCCACGCGCCAGGCAGACGGCTGCCGCGGCCATGGCGTTCTCGAGGTTGTGGCGTCCGCGCAGACGCAGCTCTTCGCGGGCGAGCACCAGCTCGCCTTCCCAGTACAGCGCTCCTTCGTTCGTTGAGAGCTGCGTACCGGGACCATGGCCGAAGCGCACACGACGAGCCGCGCCGGGCAATCGCTCGGGCTCGAACCCGACCGGAGCCACTGCCAGGTCAGATGCGCTCTGGCGAGCGAACACTCGCAGCTTGGCCTGAAGATAAGCCTCAATCGTGCCGTGACGGTTGAGGTGGTCGGGGGTTAGGTTGAGCAGCACGGCGGCCTCGGGAGCGAACTCGAGCGTGTCCTCCAACTGGAAGGAGGACGCCTCGCAGACGACCGTTACGCGCTCATCCACCGCGCCAACGAGTCCGCTGAGCGCCACGCCGACATTCCCCGCCACGGCCACCTGCAATCCCGCTTCGCGATGGATGTGGCCGATGAGCTCGACCGTAGTGGTCTTGCCATTGGTGCCGGTGACCGCGATGAACTCGTTGGGCAGTAGCCGCCATGCCAACTCGAGCTCGCCCATTACGAGCATGTTGCGTGCGCGAGCCCGCTCGATCACCGGGGTCTCGGCGGGCACGCCAGGGCTCTTGATGACCGTGCTCACCCGCTCAAGCAGCGATAGACCGTGCTCGCGCAAGTGAAGCTCGACGCCTGCTGCTCGGAGCGTGTCCAAACCCGCTGGCGCCCCGCTGTCCACGCCGATCACCGACTCTCCGCGGGATCTCAGCGTAAGCGCTGCCGCGACGCCCGAGCGGGCGAGACCCACCACCAGGTAGGGACCGGTCGGGAGATCGGGGCGAGGCTTCAACTCATACCCGATCTGGAGCAAACGAGGCTTTCGCGCCCCGAGTTAACCAAGGCTCTGCCGGTAGATCGTGAATCCGATCGCGCAACAGATTGCAGCCACGATCCAAAAGCGCAGAATGATCTTCGTCTCAGACCACGCTCGCAGCTCGAAGTGGTGGTGTATTGGGGCCATCAAGAACACTCGCTTGCGGGTCATCTGGAAGGAGATCACCTGGATCACGACAGATAGCGCCTCGATCACGAAGATGCCGCCGAGCAGGATCAACAGCACCTCCGTCTTGGTCATCACGGCGAGCCCAGCGATGGCGCCGCCGATCCCAAGCGAGCCGGTGTCGCCCATGAAGATCGTGGCTGGGAACGCGTTGAACCATAGGAAGCCGACGCAGCCGCCGACGAGCGCTCCGGCGAGCATCGCCATGTCGAAGTCTTCTGCGATGAACGTTATGCCGACGTAGGCGAGCAGGACGATCGCGCCGCAGCCTGCTGCGAGCCCATCCAGGCCATCGGTCAAGTTGACGGCGTTGGTGGTGCCAGCGACAACGAGGTAGATCAGCACTGGATAGAAGACTCCGAGATCTATTTGATAGTCAACGAAGCGCAGTCGCAAAGTGCTTGCGAGATGGGCCTCGTGACTGGCTAGGAACCACAGACCGAGCGAGATCGCGATGGTGATGGCGAGCTTCGTGCGTCCGCGCAGGCCAAGCGACCGCCGCTTCACGAGCTTGGTGTAGTCATCGGCGAAGCCGAGCAGCGCACACGCGATCGCCGTCCCGAAGACCCCAACTGAGCGCCATTCGAAGTCAGTGAGGATCAGGTACGGGACGGTAACTGCCAGGAAGATGATGATTCCGCCCATAGTGGGAGTGCCGGCCTTCAGATGGTGTCCCTGAGGCCCGTCCTCGCGAATGTGCTGGCCGAACTCGCGGTTTCGCAGGAACTCGATGAACTTTGGGCTCAGGAAGATGCAGATGAGCAGGGCGGCGGTGCCGCCAATCAGGATGCGGCCCATCAGCCGACCCGCCCGCTCAGCGCTTCGCGGGCCACGGTCACGTCATCAAATGGCACCTTCACACCGCCCGCGAGCTCCTGCCCCTGCTCGTGGCCCTTGCCGGCGATCACGAGCACGTCGCCCCGCTCAGCAAGCCCGATGGCGCGCTCGATTGCAGCGCGACGATCGACCTCGGCTGAGACCGGCGGAGCACCGGCCGGACGTGGAGCGCTGCTCGCACCGGCCATTATCTCGGCGATGATCTCCTCGGGATCCTCCGAGCGGGGATTGTCGGAGGTGACGAGCAGAACGTCGGCAAGACGAGCTCCGATCTCCCCCATCAGGGGGCGCTTGCCGCGATCGCGATCGCCGCCCGCGCCAAATACGCAGATCACACGACCACGACCGACTTCGTGGGCGGTGCTCAGCACTCTCTGCAGCGAGTCGGGCGTGTGGGCATAGTCGACAAGCACAGCGAATCCCTGCCCCTCATCGACCGGCTCGACACGACCGGGCACGCGCACTCCACGCTCGAGCGCCGCAACGAGCGGCTCCAGGTCGCCTCCGAGCGAATGGGTGACAGCAAGCGCGGCAAGCGCGTTTGACACATTGAAGCGCCCGGGAAGCGGCAGCGAGAGCGTGCGCGCTCCCGCTGGCGTGCGCAGCTCCAGGCGAGACCCGTCGAGATCGATCTGCACATCGTGCGCGCGGTAGTCGGCGTCGGTGTCGATCGCGAATGTGACGACGTGCTCGAGCTCTGCGGCCAGACGTCGCCCATAGGGGTCGTCAAGGTTCACGACGGCGACTCTCGGTGCAGCGCCCCCGGCGGGGGCGGCGAAGAGGAGCCGCTTCGCCTGGAAGTAGTCCTCCATCGTGTTGTGGAAGTCGAGGTGGTCCTGGGTCAGGTTGGTGAAGAGCGCTGCGGCAAAGCTGACGCCGTCTGTGCGTCCGAGCGCAAGCGCGTGCGAGGAGACCTCCATCACGCAGCTGCGCTCCCCTCCGTCGAGCATCGCCCGAAAGTCGGCCTGCAGATCGATCGCCTCAGGCGTTGTGCGAGTAGCGGGACGCCGCGAGCCGGCGACCTGCGACTCAACCGTCCCGAGCAGACCACAACGCTCTCCGGTCGCCTCCAACAGCGCGCGCACGAGATGGGCGGTGGTGGTCTTGCCATTCGTGCCTGTGACGCCGATGACCCGCAGCTCGGAGGTGGGCTCGCCGTAGAAGCGAGCGGCAAGCGGACCCATAGAGGCGCGTGAGGACTCGACCAGCAGCTCTGGAACCCCGAGATTCAGCGGCCGCTCAACGACTAGCGCCACCGCTCCCGCGGCGACGGCTGCAGCGGCAAAATCATGGCCGTCCTGCTCGTATCCTGCAACGCAAAAGAACAGCGCGCCCGCCTCTACGCGGCGACTGTCATAGGCCAGGCCCGTGATCTCAATCGGCTCGAGGGTCGGTGAGACAGACCGAAGCCCGGGAACCTTGGCGGCCGTCAATTGGTCCAATCTCATTGCTTTGTGCCCTGGGATGGCAAGGAGCGAGAGTCTAGGGCTCCCACCAGAGGGGATGATGGGATCGAGCCGGCTTTGCCTATCCCGGCGGGATGCTGAGGTAGGGCAATGCGAATTCCATGATCTGACCGAAGGCCGGAGCCGCTACGACCCCGCCGTAGATCGAGCCTGTTTGGGGTTCGTCGATGATCACAGCGCACAACAGCTTCGGATCAGATGCGGGCGCGAAGCCGACAAACGAAGCTACATAGGCGCTTTTCGAGTATTCCCCGGTCTGGGGATCGATCTTGCTGGCGGTGCCCGTCTTGCCAGCAAGCTGGTAGCCGGGTATCGATACCTCGCTCGCTGTGCCTCCTGGAGCGAGCACCCCCTTGAGCATGTTGCGAAGCTCTGAGGCGGTGTTCCCTGAGATCACACGGCGCCCATTTGGCTCAGCGACCCTATGCCCGCCCATCTGACCGATGATGTGCGGCGGGCGCAGTATCCCGCCGTTGGCGATCGCCGAGTAGGCGGTGGCTATCTGGATGGGCGTGACGAGCTCGCCTTGGCCGATCGGCAGGTTGCCCATCGAGGAGCCTGAGTAGCGGCTCAGCGGCAGTGTGGCGCCGTCTTCCTCACCGGGTAGGTCTATGCCCGTGGGGGCTCCGAACCCGAAGCGGTGCACCCATGAGTTGAATTTGTCGGCGTGCTCGAGGAGCCCGATCTTGATCGCACCGACATTGCTCGACTGGGCGAGGATCTGCGATGTGGTGAGCGACTCGCCGGGGTGTTCGGTGTCGTCGTGGATAGTGCGGTCGGCCACTTGGATCTGATCGGGGATTTCAAAGCCGGTGTTTGGGGTGATGAGGCCTTCCTGCAGCGCACCCGAGACGGTGAACGCCTTGAACGTCGAGCCCGGTTCGTAGTTGAAGCTGACTGCACGGTTTTGGAGCGCTTCTGTAGCGGAGACGCCCGGATGGTTGGCGTTCACAAGTGGCCAGTTGGCCATCGCGAGAATCGCTCCCGTGCGCGGGTCCATCACGATCGCTGTGGAGTCCTTCGGTTGAAAGACCTTGCCAACCGCGCTGAGGACGTCTTCGGCGCGTTGCTGGATGTTTGAGTCGAGCGTGAGCGATATCGAAGCGCCGGATTGCTCGTGGCTGCTTTCGGCGATCGAGATCGGCTGTCCGATCGCGTCACTCACCACGCGGCGCCGGCCAGCGTGTCCCGCGAGTATCGAGTTGCGCGAGTACTCGAGACCCAGTCGTCCTGCGCCTTCGTGTTCGGTGCCGACGATTCCGAGCACCTGCGCTGCGAGCGTCCCGCGCGGGTAGACGCGTCGCATGACAGGAGTGCTCTGAACTCCTGGGATCTTCAGAGCTAGCACCTGATGGGCTGCGCTATAGGGAAGCGCGTGTGCGAGGTACACGAAGCCGGTGTGCTCGCTGAGCTTGGTGAGCACCTGGGCCTGGGAGAGACCCAGCAGTGGGGCCAAACGCTGGGCAGTGGCAAGTGGCTGCTTGACAAGGTAAGGATCGGCGGTTAGCTCCTGCGCCGGTTCAGAGATCGCCAGCGCCACCCCATTGCGATCGGTGATTGTGCCGCGCTCGGCGGGCACCACTTCATATGTGAGCTGCTGGGTGCGCGCGGCTCGCCGCAGCGCGCCGCTGTGAGGCCCGCCGAGATAGAGGGCACGCGTGCCCGCTATGAGCAACAGCACGAAGAAGAGCCCGAACAAGAGCCCTACACGACGCTGGACGACCGCCATCGACTATTCCTGCGGACCGGCCTGGGTGCCCCCGCCGGATCCACTTGCTTCGGTGACAGAGGCAGGACTGGCGCTTGACGGGGATGCGGAGGCGCCCGACGCCTGTGAGCCGCTTTCCGACGAAGATGTTCTAGCCGGCGTAGAGGGCGCTGCGGGGGGACTTGCTCCAGAGACGGCGCTCGTTTCTGGACTCGTCGAAGAGGAGGTTTCACTCGAGCCGGCAGTGCTTTCCCCGCTAGAGGTGGAGGCTGGGCTTTCGGTCGAGCTTGCCGTTTCACCTGTGTTGGCGGAGCTCGAGGGTGTTGTGCCTTCAGCCGCTTCCCCGCCTTCGGTTGCAGTTGACCCCGAAAGGCTGCTGACTGGCGTCTGAAGGGCTGTTGAAAGCGCCGTCGCCGCGTGGGACACGTCGGCGGGATTCGTGGCTAGGAAGTGGACCGTTCCCGCTGGCGCAAGCGTCATTCCGGCGGCAGCCGCAAGCGGCGCCACTCGGCCTTCGGCCGAGTACATCGAGTCTTCTATGCCCAGTTGCGCATTCTGGCGCTGCAGCGTGGCCACCCGGCCGAGCGTGTGGCCGATTCCCGTGTTGAGCTCCAACACGAGCAGTTGCATCGCGACGATGCCAATCAGCGCGAAGGCCAGCACGCCGATCCAGATGCGTCCCCTGATCAGCCTGTCGAGCACGGCGCTGCTGGAGATGCTCTCGACCGCGTCGATGGCCCGCAGAGCAATGCCTGGCGTCCCCTCGACGGACCTGGGCCTTGCCTTGCGCGCCGGGTGTCTAGGAGGCTGGACGGGGCGCAGAGGACGCTGTTGCGGCAGCGCGATTCCTGCAGCCGCAATGGCTAGCGCCGCCGCCGAGGACCGCCCGGGACTTGAAGGGCCGGAGATCCTCCTGGGACGGCGCACGGCGCTGCGACGCGAGCCGGGCGCCGAGCGGTCAGCCGACCGAGCTGCTGCTGTGGTGGGCGGAGTCATGCCTCACCTCCTGGATCTGTCGAGGGACCTGCAAGCTTTGTGGCGGCGCGCAAACGCGCCGAGGAGGCGCGCGGGTTGCGCGCCGTCTCTGCCGCAGAGGGCATAATCGCGCCGCGTGCCAGCAGCGTGGCCTCGGGCTCGCGCCCACAACCGCATACAGGCAGGTCGGGCGGGCAGATGCAGCCTCGCGCACGCTCGAGGAGGAAGCGCTTGACGCGCCTGTCCTCGAGTGAGTGGAAGGAGATCCCGGCGAGCACGCCACCCTCGCGTAGTAGTCCCCATGCGAGCGGCAGGGCCGCGTCGAGCTGTCCCAGCTCATCGTTGACAGCGATGCGTAGCGCCTGGAACGTGCGCTTGGCGGGATGCCCAGAGGCGAAGCGAGCCGGAGTTGGGATTGCGGAGCTGATCACCTCTACGAGCGCAAGCGTCGTCTCGATCGGAGTCTGTGCACGACGCCGCACAATCGCACGCGCTATCTGAGAGGCGTGACGCTCCTCGCCAAGCTCGCGCAGGATGCTTAGGAGACGACGCTCATCCCAGGTTGCAACGATCTCGCGTGCGGTGAGCTCTTGGCGTGGGTCCATGCGCATGTCCAGGGGTGCGTCATAGGAGTAGGAGAAGCCGCGCTCGCGCGTGTCGATCTGCATAGAGGACATGCCGAGGTCGAGGTACACCATGTCGGCACGCGCCCCTTCGTCTACGAGCATCGCGAGCGCCTCGGCGTAGCCGCCGCGAACAAAGCGCATCGAGCATGGGACTTCCTCTGCGAGCTCCATGAAGCGCTCCTCGGCGAGCGGGTCGCGATCGATTGCCACAAGCGTGCCCTGTGAGCCGAGCCGCTCCGCAACCATGCGCGCATGGCCGCCGCCGCCGAACGTGCAGTCAACGGCGATTTGACCGGGCTGTGGAGCGAGCAGCTCGAGCAGCTCCTCGGCCAGCACCGGAATGTGCAAGGTGGTCATGTCAAGCAGGATGGTCAACGCGCGCGGTGATCTCTGCGACGCTGCCGAGCAGCGCCGGTCGATGTTCGTCCCAACTGGCCCGATCCCACAGCTCCAGACGGTCGCCGGCGCCCACCACGACGACCTCCTTGCTCAGCTTGGCGTGCTCACCGAGGAAGCCAGGCACCATGATCCGCCCAGCCGCGTCGAGGTCGATGTCGTGGGAGCTTCCGTAGAAGAAGCGCTCGAGCTCTGTGAGTCTCGAGGAGAGCGGCGGGAGCTCCGCGAGCGAGCGCTCGGTATAGCGCTCGTAGTCCTCAGGGCGCCACACGCCGACATAGGGCTTGAGATCGACGGGCATCGCAAGCACTACGCCCTCCGACAGCGCGGCGCGGTATCGAGCCGGAACAGTTAGCCGGTTCTTCGCGTCGAGCGTGTGGTCGAAGGTGCCGCGGAAAGCCACGAGGGAGGTTCCAATCAAGTAGACCGAGCCGCAGTGGAGGAGTGGGAGGAGCTCCTCCACCACGGCTCGCAACCGCGAACTTACCCCACTTTCCCCCACAACGCAACCCCAATTGCACATTTTCTCCCACAATGCATGCCTCAGACCCTGGAAACGTATGAAAAGACCTGCAAAGCCGATGCTTTCGACGGTGGGACACAGGCCGTGGCGGCTGCCTCGAAACTGCATGTAAACGTGCAGGGGCGGCGCGTGTAACGTTCGTTGCGACGTCTCTGACCGGACTCCGTCGAGAGAAAGGAACGCGTTGCCCTTCGCCACGATCCCCTCGCGCCCTCGCCACAGCCTGCGAGCAAGGCGCCTGCATCTCACCCTCCCTTCCTGCTTCGCGCTTGCTCTGCTCACGTCAGGAGCAGCACTTGGGGGGTGCGGATCCTCCGGTACCAATGGAGACCCAGCCACGATCGTGCCGGTCTCAGCGCCGCTCTATGCGAACGTGGCAATCAAGCCAAATGGCGGAGCAAAAGGCGATGCGTCCTCAGCGGCGCAGAAGCTCACTCATCTAGCCGAACCGTACGGCAGCGTCGCCCAGACACTGCTGTCAGGCGAAGGCAGCCACCTCGAGTTCAAGCGCGACATCGAGTCCTGGGTTGGGGAGAGCGCCGGGGTGTTCATCACTTCGCTCGACACGAGCAAGCTGCCTCAGAGCGCTACCTCTATTCAAGCGCTGCTCGAAGGTGGCCTCTCGAGCGTCGCATCCTCACTCGGCGCCGGCACGTTCGGCGCCAAGGGCGCGCAGGGAGCGATCGTGCTCGACACCTCCGATCTCGGGGGAGCTCGTTCGTTCCTGGCACAGCGAGCCCACGAACAGCAGGCGCACGCAGTCAGCTACAG
>JBAPMC010000369.1:0-1737 GCA_049278415.1 Solirubrobacteraceae bacterium | reverse complement strand
GTTCGCACCTATTCGCAGACAACTATCACAATCGGGGCGGCCGGATTTGAACCGGCGACCCCCTGCTCCCAAAGCAGGTGCGCTACCAGGCTGCGCCACGCCCCGTTGGAGACGATTCTAACCATGAAGAGGACAAGCCCTCCGCCGAGAGCTGGATCACACCCGATTGCCACGCGCAAACCCCCCGCCTCGAGCCGCGCTGCTAGGGTCCGCACCCGTCATGGCTGACATCCAACCCCTGCGCGCGCTGCACTACGACATGTCACATCTAGGCTCGCTCTCCGATGTGACCTCTCCCCCATACGATGTGATTGATGCAGAGCAGCGTGAGGCGCTGCTCGAGCGCTCACCTTTCAATGTGGCGGCGATAGATCTGCCAAAGGGCGAGCCCGACCCTTACGCAACGGCAGGCGACCTGTTCGAGGCTTGGCAGCTACAGGGAGTTGTGGTGCGTGATCCGGAGCCATCGCTTTGGGCTCATGCACAGACATACACCGGCCCAGACGGTCAGACGCGTACCCGCCAGGGTTTCTTCTGTCGCGTGCGAATAGAGGGGTATGGCCCGGGCAGAGTGAGGCCGCACGAGCGCACCCATCCAGGCCCGAAGGAGGACCGGCTGCGCTTGATGCGCGCTACCCGAGCCAACCTGTCGCCGATCTTCTCGCTTTTCTCCGATCCCATGGGCGCAGCTTGGAAAGCGCTCGAACCGGCAACCGAGGGCGTCCCATGGGGCGAGGTGACCGACGGGGACGGCACAACCCACAAGCTGTGGCGCGTCTCAGACACGAAAACGATCGCCGCGGTGCAGGAGGCGACAAGAGACGTCGAGCTGTTGATTGCCGATGGGCACCATCGTTATGAGACAGCCAACACCTATGCGGATGAGCTAGGGGGAGATGGGGAGCACCGTTACGTGCTGATGTGCCTAGTTGCATTGGAGGACCCTGGCCTTACTGTGTTCCCCACGCACCGTCTCGTGCGCGGTCTCGATCGCGAGCGCCAGGAGGCGTTGAGGGAGTCGTTGCGTCGCGACTTCGAGATAGTGGAGGTGGCGCTCGAGCAGATCGCGCCGGACCCTGGGAGTGGGCCGTTGCAACTCGGCTACATCGACTCGCACCATCAACAGGCATACCGTCTGACGCTCAAGGACCAGGCAATCGCAGATGCCGCCCTACCGGGCTTCTCCGAGGCATACCGCAGCCTGGACACGGGGGTGCTGGAGGCGCTGTTGCTGAAGGGAGCACTCGCCCTCACCGAGGAGGACATCTCCCACTTCAACGGGCTGTTCTATGCACGCAGCACAGAGGAGGCGGTCTCACTCGTGCGCTGCGGTGAGTACGACGCGGCGTTCTTGATGCGCCCGACGCCCGTATCCCAGGTACGAGACGTGGCGGCGAGCGGCGAGAACATGCCGCCGAAGTCGACTTTTTTCTACCCGAAGCTGCTTACCGGTCTGCTGTTTAACCCCCTTTCCTAGCCCGATGGCGTCGATACCATGTAAGGAGAGGGTGCTGTGACAACCAGATCGGAAGGTGTTGCAGTGATGAAGGCCAGTGTTAGACGCAAGGATGCGATGTTCAAACACACTGTTCAGGTGCGTGATCACCAGTTGACGGTGGACGAGCCGCTTGAGTCTGGTGGCGAGGATGCGGGCCCCGACCCGCAGGAGCTGCTCGCGGTGAGCCTCGCCTCGTGCACGGCGATCACGATGGAGATGTATGCGGCGCGCAAGGGCTG
>JBAPMC010000368.1:0-1583 GCA_049278415.1 Solirubrobacteraceae bacterium | reverse complement strand
CTCAGCGGCCGCGCCAAGCGCGCGGTTGGCCGCCTCGGTCGATACGAAATACAGCGCCCATCCTTGCGAAGCGTCCAGAACCCTCGCCGGCAGCGCGAACGGCTTGCCGGCGACCTCGAAAATCTCGCCATCCGGTTCGGGTCCGGCAGCCGCATCGAAGATGTAAGGCTCCAAATACGCATGTGACCGCTGCGTCAACGCCATCGCCGCTTTCTCGGCCATCGACGGCGCAATTGCCGCCAACTCGCTCAAGCAATCCACGTAGCCGCCGGCCACGCCCCGCAATAACTCCGCCAGCGGCACGGATTCCGCCGTCCCCCGAGCCAAAAGATCGACCTCGCGCGACCAACCACGACCTGCGATGGTCCACCATTGACCGTATGCTTCCGCGCCGAAGCGAAGTGTCACCTCCCCAAAATGCAGCAGATCTTCGATCACCGGCGCGTTCCTGTGCTAGCGAGAATAGGCGACATGGTGGAATCTCCTGAGCAACTATGCCGGGTTGCGTCCTGTTTTGAAGATCGAGGCCGGAACATCCGGCTTGGGGACAAGCCTGGAACGAGCCAAACCCGGACAAGCCCGGCACGACTACTCAACTCAAGGCGAAACAACCCTGGGACGCTGATCGACCACCCCATAGACGACACCGAGCAGGACGCCCATCGCCATTTCAAATCCCGGACAGGCATGGGTCGGATGCGGCGTCGCGCGCTGATTGCCGCCGAACACCGGACAGACATCGGTAATGCCGGCGCCGAGGTCCTCCTGCATCGCCTGGATGATGCTGATATAGATCTTGTCGCCCGGATGAACCTGCACCGGATTTTTCGTTCCGAGCGTGTGCTCCTTGATGGCGGTGCGCCAGACCGCATCGGGCGTCGGCATCATCTGCATGGTCTCCTGCAAGGGCTGTTCGATCACTTCATGGGCGCGAAGAAACTCGTCGGTCTGTGAACTGTTTTTCAATTTCGCCTGCAGGGCCAGGAAGGTTGCGGATTTTTGCCAGGTCTTCACCGTGGCGGTCAGGTTGCCGTTGACGGTCGGCAGCATCCCCATCATCGCCCCGATGATGACGCGCGCCAGCAAGTCGTCATCGCCGGGACTGTCTGGAAAAATCTCGAAGAAGGCTCGGGAGAGCGCGCCTCGCGGCGGGTTTCCGGCTCCTCGGTGCGCCGCCACCAGCTTGCCGACGGCTTCCCTCAGCATCTGGCCGGTCCGCTGACCGATAAAAGTGAGCAGCAGATCCGGATCGGGATGGAAGATATAGGCGGAAGGAGGGGTGTAATCGCCTGGGCAGCGCGCCGGCGGCAACAGATTCGAAAATTTCCACCCGCCCGACTGGACAAACTCCCCATCGGGCACGTCGAACCAGTGCTTGCATACGCCGGCCAGAACGGTGTCCGAAATCTCCTGGATGTCGAAGGCTGCGGGATCAGGCAAAGCCATCAGCGCAGCGCGGGTCTCCTGCAGCGCAAAATCGAAAGCCTCCTTTCTGGTAACGCCTCCGATGGCGGCATTGGCCCTGGTCGACAGCTTTTCGTATTCCGGGCCCCAATCCATGCCGAGATAGATCGGCCCGATGC
>JBAPMC010000367.1:0-1596 GCA_049278415.1 Solirubrobacteraceae bacterium | reverse complement strand
GGGTGAGCCGGCATCACACGGTTTGTATGAATTGGCAGATCCATCGTCACGGTCCGGGCAAGGCCGACATCCGGTCCGGCTTGACGGTCTGACGGCGGACCGGCGTATCACAATTCGGCGGCAGTCTGGTGGGTGATCTTGCAGCTTCCGCGGTCATTGCCCCTGGATCAGGTGGTGCCTGTAAACCCCCCGCCCGCGAGCCTCTCCGGTCAACAGCGTCGGCGTGGCGGAGCGGAAGTTCGGCGCGCAGGGTGGTTCCCGCGCCATGCGGGCTGTGGAGGAAGATCCGGCCGCTGAGCGCCTCGACTCGGTCTTTGAGGCCGACCAGGCCGGTGCCGCGGTTGAATTCGGCGCCCCCGCAGCCGTCGTCGCGAACCGAGATGCGCAGGGCACCGATGACGGCCTCGACCTCGACGGCGGCTGTATGGGCGTTCGCGTGCTTCGCTGCGTTCGTCAGTGCCTCCGACACGACGTAGTATGCGGCCACCTCGGTGGGCTCAGGCAGCCGCTCGTCCGTCCGGAGGTCTAGGTCAACCGGTATCGGGCAGCGGCGGGCGAGCATCTTCAGGGCGGGGCCGAGACCACGCTCGGTAAGGACGGCGGGATGGATGCCGCGCGCGTACTCACGCAGTTCCTCCAGCGCGTCCGTGAGCCCGGCGGTGACGCGCTCCAAGTCGGCGCCGAGTTCGCTGAGTTCGGCTGGCACCGCCGCCTGCGCCGCGCGCAGCCGCAGCACCAGCGAGACCAGGTGTTGCTGGGCGCCGTCGTGCAAGTCACGCTCGATGCGGCGCCTGGTCTCATCAGCAGTAGCGACGATGCGCGCCCGCGAGGCGATCAGCTCGGCCCGGGCCTCAGCGTTGGCGAGCGCGGTCGCGACCAGCTCGGTGAACTCTGCTAGCCGCGTCTCGGTATCAGCCCGGAGCGGCGTCGCAGTGGTGGACGCGGCATACATGACGCCCCAGAGTCGGCCCTCGACATTGACCGGCACGCCGACACATCCGCGCAGGCCCCAGGCGCGGGCGGCGACGGCGGATCCGCCGGTCGCCTCGGGATACTCATCGATCCGTGCTGGGCGGCCCGTCTCGAACACAAGTGTGGCAACGTTGTTCCCACCTAGCTGCAATGCTTCCCCGAATGCGCCGAGCGTGCCGCTCTTGCTCCAGGCCGCTATCAGCGTCTCGGTGCCGTGGCCGTAACGACCTAGTACCGTGAGGTCAACGCAAAGTAGCCGACCAACCTCCTCGGTGACGGCAAAGAACAGCTCCTCCGGTGGCGTCGCCCGAGCAAAGAGCGTGGCAACCCGCCGTAGTGCGGCCTGCTCGTCGGCGTAGCCGCGCAACTCCATCCGCGCTTGAGCGTTGGCGATCGCGGTCGCGACGAGCTCGGTGAATTCGGCGATGCGGCGCTCGGTTCCGGCCGGGAACGCGTCGACGTTCCGCGACGCAGCGATTGCGATACCCCACAGACGGCCTTCGATCGCGATGGGGCTCCCAATGCCTGTAGTGACTCCAGCTTCCTGGAAAAAGCGCGCGACCGAGCCCGGTGGCCCGTCAAAGCGCTCCGTCCGTGCCGCCGCGCTGGTTTGCCGCACTGAGA
>JBAPMC010000366.1:0-1833 GCA_049278415.1 Solirubrobacteraceae bacterium | reverse complement strand
TTCCGCATCGATCACTACCTCGGCAAGGAGACGGTGCAGAACATGATGGCGTTCCGTTTCGCCAACGGCATGTTCGAGCCGTTGTGGAACCGCAACTACATCGACCAGGTGCAAATAACGGCGGCGGAGGACATCGGGATTGGTACGCGCGCCGGCTACTACGACAACGCCGGGGCGCTGCGCGACCTGATCCAGAACCACATGCTGCAGCTGCTCTGTCACGTGGCGATGGAGCCACCGGTGAGCTTCACCGCCGATGAGGTGCGCAACGAGAAGGTGAAGGTGTTGCAGTCGATCGCTGAGCCAATCGAGCGCGACATCCCCGAGATGGCGGTGCGAGCGCAGTATGCGCCCGGGCATGCGGGCGGCGAGGACGTGCCCGGCTACTTGGAAGAGCCCGATATTCCCGCAGGCTCGACCACCGAGACCTTTGCGGCTCTGCGCCTGGAAGTGGACAATTGGCGCTGGGCGGGGGTGCCGTTCTACCTGCGCACCGGCAAGCGCCTGGCACGCAAAGTGACCGAGATCGCGGTGACGCTCAAGCCCGTCCCCCACCTCGCCTTCAGCCAGGACGGCTCGCTCGGCGTGCTGCCAAACCAGCTGATCCTCACGCTGCAGCCCAACGAGGGCGTGTCGCTCAGGCTCGGGGCGAAGATCCCAGGGTCGCGCATGGTTATCAGACCGGTGCACATGGAGTTCCTGTACGGCACGGCCTTCCTCTCGCAGTCCCCGGAGGCATATGAGCGCTTGATAACCGACGCGATGCGCGGCGACGCGACGCTGTTCACGCGTGACGACGAGGTGGAGGCGCAGTGGCGCATCTGTGACCCGATCCTCAAATATTGGGAGTCCACCCCCCCGAGCGCGCCAGGTCCGCTGCCGCAATATGAAGCGGGATCACAGGGACCCAAAGAGGCGGCCGACATCCTGCTCCCCGAGCAGTCCTGGCGAGCGATCTGAGCCGATGGGTCAACGAGCCCGAGCGTCGATGAGCCGATGAGCGCCACAGCCGAGGCGATCTGGAGCGAAGAAGGCACCACGCCCGACGCGATCGAAGCGGCGGTACGCGAGCTTGTGAAGCAGCGCCACGCGGAGAACGGGGGCTTCGCTCCGGGCCGCGCGTTGAACATGATCGTGTTCGTGGAGAGCGGCTTCAGTGGGGAGATCGCAAACCGGCTGGCGGGCGTAGGGCGCTATCACGCATCCCGCTTGATAGTGCTCTCCTATGACCCTCACCGCACACGCCTGGACGCGCGTGCTGTGGTCTCCTCCGACGGTGATCCCGCCGAAGGAGAGCTGGGGTTGCTGCACGAGACGGTGACGGTGGAGATCGGCGAGCGCCACCTCGATGACCTCGTGACGATCGTGGACCCGCTCGTGGTGACCGATCTTGCGACATTGCTGTGGTCTCCCCACGGCCATCGCGAGGCGGTGGATGCGCTGCTCGAGCTTGCCCAGGCGGTGCTGGTGGACTCGCTTGACGAGCCGTCGTGGCGCGAGGCGCTCGAGCGCGCGTGCGAGCTGCGCAAGCGCGCCTACGTGGTGGATCTCGCATGGCTGCGCAGCACCCCATGGCGCGAGCGGGTGGCGGCGGCGTTCGACTCGCGGGCGATGCGTGCCGAGCTTAGGAAAGTGCAAGCAGTGGCGGTGCGCCACCATCCGGACTCCACGGTTGCGGCGATGCTGCTGGTGGGCTGGCTGGCGTCGCGCTTGGGCTGGGACGTGAGCGCTCTGAGCGCCGGCGGCGGCGTGCTAACGGGCACGGCGACAACTGGCGAGCAAACGGTGTCGGTGCGACTCGAGCAAGCACCTGAGCAGCAGGTGAGAGGCCTC
>JBAPMC010000365.1:0-3737 GCA_049278415.1 Solirubrobacteraceae bacterium | reverse complement strand
CCGAGGAGAAGCACCATTCCAGGAATCGATGCATCGGGGGCAGCCAGCAGGAGTGCAGTGGCGCCGGCGAGACAAACCAGGCCTAGGAGTGCTCGCCGACCTCCGATGTGAGCAGCGCCGGAGCTCTCCCGCGGACGGATAGCGGCGAGCGGATCACGCGAGAGGATGTCACGCAGCGGACTGAGTACTGCGACGATAGCCGCCGTCATTCCCCCTCCGGCGGCGATCGCAACGCTCTGCCAGCTCACCACTCGCTCCGCGCCTACCGCGAAGGCCAGCGAAAGGAAAGCAGGGTTTGAATGAAAGAGGTGAATCGATAGCTCCTCGCCGAGGGCGAGACCGAGCAGGCATGCAATGAAGCCGAGCGCGAGAGCATCGAGGAGCAGTACCGCGATTACAGTTATGGGGGTGTAGCCGTCACGGCGCAGGTCGGCTATCAGGCGCCGTCGCTGGGGCACGGTTAGCAGCATCGCGTTGAAGGCGAACAAGAAGCCCACGAGCGCGCTGATCACCGAGAACAGAGCAGTTGACTGATTACTCGCCGTGGCTGCCTTAGAGAACAGCGTTTCGTCGTAATTGGTCGCCTCTACGTTTAGGCGACCTCCGGCGAGGGCTGTCAAGGAGGCTCGCACGCTCATCTCTGAGCCGGGAGCGGGCTGCACGAGGATACGGCTGACACGGGAGGGCAGGCCGATCATTTCCTGCGCATAGGACAGTGGCGCGATCGCGATCGGAGTTGCGATCAACTGGCCAATCTGCTTCTCATAGAGCTGGGAGTAGAGCGGTGCCTTCACTGTACGTCCGGCTAGCTGGAGGGTGACTTCCTGACCGAATTGGGTTACGCCGATGTTTTTGGCGAGTGGAGCGGGCAGCACCACCGCGCCGATATTCCCAAATGGTGAAAGGGAGCTGTGAGGCACGAGTGTGCCTCCAAGTTGCGACAAACTCGGGTCTGCCCCAATCAGCTCGACCGACTCGTTGCCCAGAGGGCCGATAGCATTTGCTCCGGCTTCTAGCAGTGGCGCCGCAGCCCGTACGCCGGGGATGCGGCGTACGCTTCTGAGAGTGCTTTGTGGGAAACCGTGCGGACCCCGCGCTACAAGCTGCAACGTTGCATTGCCGACAATTCCACGCGATAGCTGAGACACCGAGCTCTGAAGGCTGGAGCTCGATACCTGAGAGGCAAACAGCAGCGCGACCCCTGCTGCAATACCGACGACTGCGAAGCACTCCTGCAGGAACCGAGCGCGCAGGCGCACCCGATAGAGACGCAGGGCGTTGGACAGCTTCACAGCTACCCGTAGCTAGCGACTGCCGATGGCCGGCTGCGCGTATGCCGGATCAGTCGTTTCATAGTCCGAGAGATGTCCGTCCCGCAGGGAGAACACCCGGTCGGCGTAGAGGGCGGCCAGCGGGTCATGGCTGACGAGCACGACGGCAACTCCTCGCTCACGACACAGGCTTCGCAGCAGTTCGAGAACTTCACGCCCGCGTTGGGTGTCGAGGCTTCCCGTAGGCTCGTCGGCCAGCAGCATACTGGGCTCGGTTGAGAGGGCTCTGGCGATCATCACGCGCTGGCGCTCACCCATGGAGAGCGTCTCGGATCGGTGCTGCAGGCGCTCACCCAAGCCGAGGCGCTCAAGCAGAGGCGTGACCTCGCGCTGGGCTTCTCGCCAACGCATCCTCTTCAAGAGCTTCAGCACCGTGTTGTCAAGTGCGGTGACACCTGGCAACAGGTCGAAGTTCTGACGGATGAAGCCGAGTTCTGAGAGTCTGAAGCGCGACGCCTCTCGCTCGGAGAGTGAGGATATGTCGCGCCCGCCGATGATTACAGCACCGGCCGTTGGCTCAAGCAAAGTTGCAATCATCAACAGCAACGTCGTCTTACCTGATCCGCTAGGCCCGTACAGGGCGACCATCTCGCCGGCGGCTACCTTCAGCGAGACACCATCCACGGCTCGCACGGGCTCCCCGCCGACGGCGGGGTAGTGCTTCGCAAGTTCACGCAACTCGAGCATTAATGTCCCCTAGTGGCACGAGTTAGTCGGATACTCTGCCGCTTACATGCACGGTGACGGCATCATTTGATCTTTGAATCGTGCCGCTAAAGCTCAAGCCCGACCCCCGAGCGTGGTTGTAGCTGCCAGTTCCACGATTGATGGACAGCGTGCCCGAGAAGCTGGCGGCGGTCCCCGCCCTGTGATAGCCAGCGTTACCGGTACCGGTGATAGAGCCGCCCCGTGGGTAAATGCTGACTTCGGCGGTCACGCGAGTGGTGGAGACAATCTTTAGGTGAACATAGATAGTTCCAGTTAGCGTGCCTGACGCTGGCCCCTGCTCGTTGAGAGTAAAGCCCTGCTTGCTGGCAAGACGCAGATTGCCACTCTCGTTCAGCGAGAATGTTCTTGCAATGAACGCTGGGGGTGTTGCTGCCTGCGACGCTCCTGTGCAGAGAGGCCCTAGCGCCATTAGCCCACCACAAGACATGACGGCGGCAATGAGGGCTGCTCTGAGCCTTGACTGCTTATCACTCTGGCGATGCATTTGGGTTACCTGTTCTTCGTTTATCGTGGGCAGGGGGCCGTGGCGAGGGCGGTCCCGCTGGCGCCATCGGCGTATGTGAAGTTGGCGGCGAATGGAAAGCCGCCAGCGGGACAGCTGGGAGGCACGACAACCGTATTGGCCTCGTGCGGGTTGTGCGGTTTACTAGCCCCGACGGTGAGCGACATCGTGACTATTGAGGCGTCGGGCTCGAGAGGAAGAGTGGGAATTGGGGGAATGTTGATCACCAGGTCTTCTCCGTAGGGAGGATTATCTGGGACGGCGGTGCCGGTGAGTACCACCCGCTCGTCAAAGGGTGTGTAACCCTGGCCAAGGATCTCGAACGTAGGCTGGAGGTTCTTGAAAGGGCCAAGGAAGACCCATAGGGAAATGTTCTCGGTGATGATCTGTGATCCGGCTTGTGCCTCTGCAAGTGCGTGTCCGTGGCCGAGCAGGGACTGGGCGGAGCAGCCGCTCGGACCGTGGGCGCGTAGGTGGGCGATTGAGCAGCTGCGCAAATGAGGTATTTCGATGCCGAGCCCAACAGGGAACCGCAGGACTGAGCGGCGTACCGGCAAGGGCATCCCGAATTCGCCTTCGGCGTAGCTGATGGTTATCAGCAGGGCGCCCTTGGCGCGCGGCTTGTTGGGGGAGAGCGACGCCGTGATGGTGGCGGAGGGGCTGGCCTGTGCACCGAGGCTCTGCGCTGCGAGCGGAGCCGCGAATATGGATAGGACTATGAGGACGCCGAGGGCGATACCGAGGGACAGTGCCTGCGAGCGCCTCAACATGGCTAGCGGTGGGGGCACGGGATGGTGGGGTTGACAGTGAGGGAGGTGCCGTCGGCGAAGTTGATGGCGCCCTCAGTAGGAAAGCCACCGGGAGGGCAGGTCTTTGGGACGAGCATGCCGGTGAGGTGAACCAGTCTCCGCTTGCCGTGGACCATCTCGTAGTAGGCGACGTTAGTGGCGCCGAATGTGGCGAAGGCGCTTTCCACAGAGGCCAGGGGAGCTCCGGGCAGTGTGGCGATCGGCGGGATTTCAACGCTGAAGCCAAGTCCATATGGCTTTGGTGCAGGCACTTCCCGCGCTATTACTACAAGTTCTACAGGCACCGGTGAGACGCCGCTGGCATAGGCGAGCAGCGTGAGATGCCCGTGTTCTCTGGGAGCAAAGAAGAAGTCGAGCGTGTAGCGC
>JBAPMC010000364.1:0-10530 GCA_049278415.1 Solirubrobacteraceae bacterium | reverse complement strand
GAGCAAGAAAGCCCGCTAATGGCAAGGTCAAGGAGGGCGCCGAGGCGCCCTCGGACGCCGTGCTGGCGGAGGCGCTCTCCAACGAGAGAGTGCAGCAGCCGGGCGGCAATGGCGAGCTGGAGCCGGGGTCCGGTAAGAAGCTGCAGCGCAACGTAGAAGAGGCGCTTGAGCGGGCTGAGGACTCACCCACACCTGGAGCTGGAAAGAGCGGTAACTAGAAGGAGGGGAAGGGGTCGTGCTCGGTTTAGTACGAGAGCCCCAGGTGGACCTCTCCGGCATCGAGCGCTGTGGTGGAGCCGTTCCCGAGTTTAACCACCAGGCGACCGGCGTTGTCGATCCCCTCGGCTCGGCCCTGCTCGGCCCAGTCCTCCGAGCGATGGTCCCCCCAGGAGACATCACGGTGAAGGAGGGCATCACGCTCACGCCACGCGTCGAGCACGCTCTCCACAGGTTCCGCGAAGCGATTTTCAAGCGCATCGAGCAGCCGTTGCATGGTCGGCTCGATCGCGCTCGGTGATAGTTCGAGGCTCGCGGCGCGCTGACCTACCTCCGAGGGCAGCTGCTGGATTCGCACCGCCACGTTCAACCCGATCCCAAGCACCGCCCAGTTTTCCTGAGGGCGACCCTCGACGAGTATTCCGGCGAGCTTTGTAAGCACCGGCACGTCTGCCGCGCTGGCTGGCGAGGACTCGCCACTGGGCAACGCGGTGGGTGTTGCGCTGGATGACAGACGATTGTCGTCCATCACCATCACCACGTCGTTGGGCCACTTAACGCGTGCGCTTCCCCCCACGGCGTCGCATACCGCCACGCCGGCGATCAGCGACAGCAGCGCTGGCGGGTCTCGCAGCACCAGCGAGCAGAGCAGCGAGCTGCCCGGCGGGGCCAGCCAGCTACGGCCCTGCCTCCCTCTGCCAGCGGTTTGCTCGTCTGAGCTCACGAGTGTTCCGTGCGGAGCGCCCACAATCGCGAGCGTTCGTGCACGCTCGTTCGTCGAGTCGATGCGCCTTGTGTGCAGGCGCGGCTGGCCCAACCGGGCTCGGGGTTCAATGCCTTGCTCTCGGGCGTTCATTGCTCGCTCTCGGCGCCTGCGGAGAGCATCAGCGCCTTGATGCGCTCGAGATGCTTAGCGCCGAGCTCTTTGCTGCGCCGCATGAAGTCGTGGATGAGCACAAGCTCGTCGGTCGTATAGCGCTCGATCTGCTTGGCATAGTCCTGTCCGAGCGGCTCATAGATCTCCCGGTCAAGCTCCCGTGCCTTGGTTGTCAGCTTGACGAGCACGCGTCGCCGGTCGGCGCTGTCGCGCGCACGCACGGCATAGCCTCGCTTCTCCAAGCGGTCGAGCACAGCTGTGATTGCGCCGGTTGTGAGGCCACTGGCGGCCGACAGCTCCCCCGCCGTCATCGCTCCATTGCGCTCCAGGATGTCAATGCAGCGGTGGTCGGTGCGGTTGATCTGAAGCAGCCCGGCGGCGGCTTCATCAAGTCGGTCTGTCTGGTTCTGTGACTCGCGGAGCTCATCGGAGATCGCCGAGATCAGCCTCTTACGTTTATATTTTGCCATCTCAATATCTTAGACACTAAGATGATTAGTCATTGAGTTACTTTGGGGTAAAGGGCTGCTGCATCTGCCAGGAGGGCGTCCACGAGCCCACTCACGTCATGGCGCTGCGCCTCGACGTGGGGCTCTATTCCGTGCTCACGCAACGTCACACTGGTTACCGGTCCGATCGACACGATCCGTGTGGCCGGCGAGAGCACGCCTAGTCCAGTCGGCCTCTCCATACTCTGCCCGTTGGTGGCCTGGCTGCCGCTCAGCTGTGCGGCGGCGCATGCAGCCTGCAGGAAGTTGCGTACCGTCGATGAGGAGGTGAACGTCAAGTAGTCGGCCCGATGCGCAGCGGCAAGCACTCGCTCAGGTAGAGGCTCAGGGAGCGTCTCATACAGCGCGAGCACGTCAACCTGCGCGCCGCGCTCGCGTAGCGCGTCTGGGAGCACGTCGCGCGCTTCGCGCGCTCGTGCCACAAGCGCATGACGTACCTCCAAGCCCTCGAGCGCCTGAGCCAGCGACTCCGCCACGGCGCGCTCGGGAATCACGTCCGCGGTAATGCCACCTTGTTGGAGAGCGCGCGCGGTCGCAGGTCCGATAGCGGCTATCCGCGCCCCAGCAAGTGATCGAGCGTCGAGCCCCGCCGCAGCCAGCCGCTTGAGGAAGTACTCAACCGCATTGGGGCTCGCCAAGCAGATCAGATCGTAGGGCGATGGATCAAGCGGCGGTCCGGGAAGCGCTTGTGTGCGGATCACCGGCGTTTGCACCACGCTGGCGCCCAGCTCGCCAAGCCGCCGCGCCAACTCGCTCGCCTGGGTGCGCGCGCGGGTAACCGCCACCGTTAGGCCTGCGAGTGGGCGCACAGGCAGCCAGTCGAGGCTCCCCGCAAGCTCCGCCACCGCTCCGACAATTGTGATCGCGGGCGCCTTCACCTGCTCGCGCCTCGCCACCTCGGCAATCGTTGAGAGCGTCCCAGTCACCGTGCGCTGATCGGGGAGCGTGCCGCGTTCAACCAGCGCGGCCGGTTGGGCGGCTGGCCGACCGGCTTCGATCAGCGAGCTGGCAATCCGCTCGAGATGGCGCACGCCCATGTAGAACACAAGCGTTCCCGGGAATGCCGCAAGCGCCTGCCAGTCGAGCTCTGACACCTCTTTGCCCGAGTGCTCGCTTGCCTGCCCCCCGTCATGGGAGGCGCCCTCTTGGGTATGACCGGTGATGAACGCCACCCCGGTTGAAAGGCCTCGGTGTGTTACCGGAATGCCCGCATACGCCGCTGCGGCAACGCCTGCTGTCACCCCAGGAACGACCCCAAAATCAATACCCGCATCGCGCAGCGCCAGCGCCTCCTCGCCGCCACGGCCGAACACAAACGGGTCGCCGCCCTTCAGCCGCACCACCTCGCGCCCCGCGCGAGCCCGCTCGATCATCAGCGCCTGCGTGTGATCCTGAGGCACCGATTCGCCCCCGCCCTCCTTGCCGACAAACAAAAGCTCCGCATCCGCGCGCGCCCCGTCGAGCGCCTGTATGGGGATCAGTCGGTCGTACAGGATCGTGTCGGCGTGCGCAATCAGCTCGAGTGCTCGCGCTGTCAGCAGGCCGGGATCACCCGGTCCGGCGCCGACGAGGTGCACACGCCCGGGTTGCGCTGCGCCCTTTGGGTGCTCAGGCGCGCTCAACTGCCATCTCCTCCGCCCGCCGCAGCAGCTCACGAACGCCAACAGCCTCCAGCCGCTCCGCAACGCGGCGCCCGAGCTCCTCAGGGTCGTAGAAGCCGCCGAGCAGCTCGTCGCCCACCCACTCCGATCCATCCGGCAGACCGACCCATGCGCGCAGCTGCAAGCATCCGCAGCCTGCAGGCGCGGCGTGTGCCCCAAGTGGGGTGTTGCAGCTCGCCTCGAGCGCATGCGCCACCGCGCGCTCGGCTTTTAGGCAAGCGGATGCGTCCTTGTCGAGGATCGCCTCGACGACGGCGCTCACAGACTCATCTGCGGTCCGCGCCTGAAGCGCCAGCGTGCCCTGGCCGGGAGCCGGCACGAAGTGCGCCGCATCGAGCGTGCAGCCGATGTCGCGCTCGCGCCCCAGTCTCCAGAGCCCGGCGCTCGCGAGCACGATCGCGTGCAGCGAGGACTCATCGCCTCCGCTCCCATCGCCGCTCTTGATTACTGCGCTTGCGAGCTTGCCCAGGCGTGTGTCCACATTGCCACGCAAGCTCACCACCTCCAGATCCGGGCGTGCAGCGCGCAGCTGGGCGGAGCGTCGCACGCTGCTCGTGCCAACGCAAGCGCCCTCGGGAAGCTCCTCGAGCGAGCGAGCGCCGATTAGCGCGTCCTCCACAGCCGCCCGTGCCGGCGCGCCGAGCAGCTCCAAGCCCTCGGCGAGTTCGCCGGGCACATCCTTGGCCGAGTGAACGGCCAGATCTATCTGGTCCGCCAGCAGCGCCTGCTCGAGCTCAGCCACCCAGCGTGACTTGTCACCGCCACGGGCCCGCTTGTCTGGAGTGCCGAGCTCCCCGTTTTGAAGAGCTTGCGCTTGAGCGTCGCCACTCGTGCGCACCACTACGATGTCGGCTCCGCCAAGCAACCCCGCAACGAGCCTTGCTTGGGCGAGCGCAAGCGCGCTACCACGCGTCCCGATCCGCATTGGATCACTACCCCTACGAGCTCTTGCGTGCGCTCTCGATCGAGCGCACCTCGGCGAGCTTCGTGTCCCCATCCTCAGCAACGGCGTCCCTTTGCGGCTCCTCGTCGAGTCCAAACAGCTCGCGCACGAGCTGCAGGCTCGCATGACCGCGCTCCTGCGAGAAGCTGCGCAGACGGATCGTCGGCTCGTGCAACAAGCGGCCCAGCACCGCTCGCGCCACCGCCTCCACTCGCATGAGATCGCGCTCGGACGCCGACTCCCAGCGTCCCGCGTTCTCGGCGAGGATTTGCTCCACAATGGCGTTGCCGTGCTCTCGCAAGGCGGTCACGGTCGGTAGCGTCTCAAGCTGGCCGAGCCAGCGTGCGAAGCGCCGGATCTCCTCCTCCACGATCTGCTCAGCCTGCGGCAC
Organism: Solirubrobacteraceae bacterium; assembly: GCA_049278415.1. Taxonomy (GTDB): domain Bacteria; phylum Actinomycetota; class Thermoleophilia; order Solirubrobacterales; family Solirubrobacteraceae; genus Palsa-744. Next base: position 5,933 of record JBAPMC010000364.1, on the reverse strand, counting down.
GATTTCTGCGCGTGCCCCGAGGTTGCGCTGCACCACCGCCTGCAGGTCGTCGATGTCATACAGCGTCACTCCGTCGATGTCACCGCAGCGCGCATCGACATCGCGTGGCACCGCAATGTCGATCAATAGCAGCGGTCGACCGGTGCGCTGTTGCATCACGAGCTCGAGCTCCTCGCTGCCTACGATCGGGTGCGGCGAGGAGGTTGATGACACCACGATGTCCGCCTCCAACAACTGGTCGGGCAGCCCGTCGAGTCCCACCACCGAGCCGCCGAAGCGCTGAGCGAGGCTGAGCGCGCGATTGGCGTGGCGGTTGGCTACGAAGATCGTGCCTACACCCTGGTGGGCTAGCGCCTGGGCGGTCAGCTCGCTCGTCTCCCCAGCCCCGAGGATCACCACGTGTCGGTCTTCCAGACCGCCGAGCACGTCCTGTGCGAGGTCCACCGCAACAGAGGGGACGCTCACGCGAGATGACCCGATGCCGGTCTCCGAGCGCACCCGCTTGCCGGTGGTGAGCGCAGCCGCGAACAGCCGATTAGAGAGCGGACCGGTAACCCCGGCGCTCATCGCCGCCTCATAGGCACGCTTGACCTGACCCTGGATCTCCGCCTCGCCGAGGATCATCGACTCGAGGCCTGAGGTCACCCGGTAGAGCTGGCGCGCCGCCTCGCAGTTGCGTGGCGAGTAGATCTCCTGTGCAAGCTCCGTTGGACGGATGCCCGCACGCCGGGCAAGCAGGCCGAGCACATCTGTCTCGGCTTGCACGGCATCCCCCACCACGAGGTAGACCTCCGTGCGGTTGCAGGTAGAGATGACCACCACCTCCTGTACCTCGGGGCGCTCGGCAATCTGCTTTGCGAACTCCACAGCCTGGGACTCGGTGAACGCGAGCCGCTCACGCAGAGCGACCGGAGCCGTCTTGTGCGACATGCCGAGCGCCAGCAACTCGCCAATCTGCCTGCTTGCCTGCCCCCCGCCATGGAGGGTGTCCTCCGGGGCGCCCCCCGCCTGCCCCCCACGATGGGGGGTCATTGGAGGCGCCCTTTGGGTATGCCTCTTAGGGTGCTCATACCGTCTCACGCTCTCTGGATTGACCGGGTGGGTCGCTCTGTTCCGCGGCGGTATCCTCGTCCAGCTTGTCTGTGCCCTTCAGGGTACGCACGTCGCGCTCGACACGGCCCAGGCGAATCGCCATGATCGCCACATAGATCAGCACTATCGCGAAGAACACGATGTAGGCAGCCGCCACATACCCGTCGTTCGAGTTTTCCGGCAGTGCTGTCGCACCCTGAAGGGCATAAACGAGCAGGATCATTGGAAGCCGAGGATCCTGCTTCGTGCTTTAAGCAGCATGCGCGTGCGCTTTGCGGTCAGCTCGTACTTGCAGAGCGTCGCAAACAGCAGCGCCATCGCCGCGAGCGACACGAGAAAAGTAAACGCCATCGATGACGGCAGGTTGGAGGCGCTGCCGAGCACGCGCGGGTGCACGTAGGAGGCGGACAGCCGCACCGCAATGAAGTTGAGTGGCACGAACGCCCCTGCCGTGATCGCGAACACCGAGGCATAGCGCGCTTGGCGCTCCGGATCCTCGATCGCGAAGCGCAAGGGCTGATAAGTGGCGTACAGCAGGAAAATGATCAGGAAGGACACGAGCGTTGGCTCGTTCCACACCCACCAGTGCCCCCACGAAGCGCGTGCCCAGATCGAGCCGGTGATCAGCACTCCCACACCAAAGATCAAGCTCATGTGGATCGTCACGTAAGAGCGCAGGTCCCAGCGCGCGTCGCGCGTGCGCAGATGAGCGATCGCCATCAGCCCGCCGATCACAAAGCCGCTCAGAGCAACAATCGCAAGCGGTACGTGCAAATAGAAGATCTTCTGCAGGAAGCCTTCTTCGGCTTCTATCGGCGCATAGAAGAAGACAAGGCTGAGCGCGACGCAAAAAGCCGCGACGGTGGAAAGGGAGAGGACGCGAAGTCCAGGGCTGCGCATCGTGGGCCTTCAGTCCTCCAGGAGGAAGTCGAACACTGCGTAGGCGATGAGCCCGAACACAAGATCATAGAGCGCAAGCGTCCCAAGCCAGCGCAACGGTGGACCACCGGGATGGGTGAGCGCAAGCAGCGGCGACGTCGCTCGCGCGCAACCAATCACCACTGGCACCAGCAATGGCAGCGCCAACAGCGGTCCGAGCAGGTCGCGCGCGCGGGTACGTACCGCCATTGCAGCCACCAGCGTGCCAATCGCCGCCACGCCGAGATCGCCGAGTGCAAGCGGCGCGAGCAGGCCTGGCAATGCCTGGCCGAGGGAGGGGCCCAGCAGCAGCAACCCAAACGCCGGCACTGCTACCAGCTCGAGCACGAGCAGGTAGGCGAGCAGCGCGATCGCCTTGGCTAGCAGCAGCGCTCCGCGGTCGACCGGTGCGAGCAGGAAGGCGTCGAAGCCGCCCTGATCGGCGTCAGCCACGAACAGGCGGTTGATGCCGAGCATCGCTGCAAACAGCAGCGTCACCCACAGGATGCCCGCCGCCTCCTGACCGTCAACGGTGTTCTGGTTCAAGGCGAAATGGAACACCACGAACGTGGTCACCGCGAACAGCGACATGCCAGGAATCGACTCGAGCGTGCGCAGCTCCACGAGCAGCTCCTTGCGTAGCAGCGCACGCACCACAGCGAACGTTCCCGGTGGCTGTTGTTGCGTGGAGCGCCCTTCCTCTGCTGATTGTGCAACCGCCGGCAACTGCTCAACCTGTGCCGCCTGCGTGTCGACCTTCGCCGGGCTCACCTATACAGCTCCGTGATCCGCTCGCGGTCGATCTCCTGTGCCGTGCCAAGCAGCGCCATGTGTCCGTCGCGTAGGCCGAGTACCACGTCCGCCTCAGCCAGGCCGCGAGCTGGGTCGTGGCTCGAGAGGACTCGTGTGTGCCCGCTGGTGGCGCCGATCAGTGGCTCTACCAGCTCGACGGCTGCCGGGTCGAGGTTTGCATAGGGCTCGTCGAGCAGCAAAAGCTCTGGATCATGCAGCACCGCGCGGGCCACCGCAACGCGCTGAACCATCCCGCGCGAAAACGAGCGCAGCGGTTCCTCAGCGCGGCGGGACAGTGCCAACACGTCTAGCAGCTGCTCGACCCGCTCCGCCTGCACGCCGTGCAGGCGGGCGTGGAAGTCGAGATTCTCGCGGGCCGTCAGCTCCCGGTAGAGCAGCGCCTCATGGCCGAGCAGCCCAACTCGCCCGCGTACCCGCCAGGCATCCTCGGGCAAGCTCTCGCCGAGCACCGTGACACTGCCCCCGTGCGGGCGCAGCAGCGTGGCGAGTACGCGCAGCAGGGTGGTCTTGCCGGCCCCGTTAGGACCGAACACAACCAGGGTCTTCCCCGCTGCAAGCTCAAAGCTCACCTTGGCAAGCGCTGTGCGCTCGCCGTAGTTGCGCGTCAGCCCGTCGAGCTCAACCGCAGAGCCAGCCCCGACGGCCATGCCGTTCGTCCTTGCGTGGACTTCGAGGTCCGTCATCCGCGAGGCTCAGACGGGTGATACCCCATGAAGGGGCATACCCGGAGGGTACGCTGCAGATGGACGCTGCTCGTGCTCGCCTTGGGTTCGTGCGATCAGCTCGCGCACAGCAGACTCCTGCCCTTCGCGCAGCAGTGCAACCGGGTCGGGCTCACCATTTACGATCGACTCAAAGAAGCGCTTGCGGTCCTGGTAGGTGGGGAGCGTCCCCTTTGCCCATCCCCGCACCTCGTTGAGCAGCACCGCGAGTTGTGCGTAAGGCTCGCCGAACTGCTCTGAGATCTCCCGCTTGATGCGCTTCGCGAGCGCCGGCGATGCGCCTGCAGTGGAGATCGCGATCGCAAGCGGGCCTGTGCGCACGATCGCCGGCAGGATGAAGTTGCACAGCGGCGGCACATCCACAACGTTGACTAGCATCGCGCGGCGCTCGGCATCGTCATAAACGGCGATGTTGACGTCGGTGTCATTAGTGGCTGCAATGGCCATGAACACGCCTTCTAGATCCGACGGGCCGCCGTAGGCACGGCGCTCCCAGCGAATTGAGCCCTCTGACGCATACTGCTCGAGCGCCGGCTCCGCCTGCGGTGCGATCAACGTGACCTCACCGTCGCAAGCCAACAGCCCCTCGACCTTCTCGAGACCGATCTCCCCACCGCCAACCACCACGCTGCGGCGACCCCTCAACTTCAGGCAGGCAATGTAGAAAGGCGTCTGGAGCATGTCTGCGACGCAACTCTGGTCGCAGATCCCCTTGCGTAGTTGGCAGACGCACTCCTTGCCTGCATAGGCCTGGGCTGGCATGAGCTACAGGTTAGGGCCTATCTGCGAGCTAGCGCCCGCGCTCCTACCCGCGCTAGCGCTACCGCCCCGTGGCGCCAGGCGCGTTCGCGGTCGGAGTCGCGCGTCGATCGCAACTGGGCCGCCGTATGAGCAGCCTGCGCCAAAAGCTCGTCGTAAGGTCCCCACCACAGCCCGCGTACGCCTGAGGGGTCCCACGTGATCAGCTTCTCCTGCGCGCACGCGCGCAGTCCGGCCTCGCCGAGCGTACGCCCGAGACCGCTGCCGGCGGCGGCCCCCCACGGGCCACGCGAGACGGCCGGGCTCGGCAGATGGTCGTTGAGCCACACCATCCCGGCGTCGAGCTCGCGCGCAATCCGCAATCCGCGGTAGCGATCGGATGTCCACACCGACGCGCCGAGCCCGTACGGGCTGTCGTTGGCCAGCGCAATCGCCTCAGAGACCGAGCCAACAGTCATCACGGCAAGCACAGGGGCGCCTACAGGCTCGTGCATCAGCCGCATCTCGTGGGTGACGCCGGTAAGCACTGCGGGGGCGAAGAAGGCGCCCATGTTGGGACCGTCGCCGTCTGGCGTCGCTCCAGCGGGGAGCCCAGGGCCCGCTAGCGAGTTCATATCGAGCGGCCCACCGCAGTGCAGCGTGGCGCCCTGGGCGACAGCCTCCTCGACGAGCTCTTGCGCGTGCTCCAAGCGTCTGGTGGAGGAGAGCGGACCGACCTGAACGCGCGGACTCCGCGGATCACCCACTGTGAGGGCAAGTGCTCCCGACACAAGCCTTGCAACTAGTCGCTCGGTGACCTCGGGTGCCGCGTAGATGCGCTCCACCGCGCCGCGTGCCTGTCCGGCGCCGGCGCATCCTGCCCACAGCGCCCCGCCGGCGGCGCGTGCAACGTGGGCGTCGGAAAGCACCAGCATCGCGTCCTTGCCACCCAGCTCAACGGTGACCTCTTTCTCTTGCGAGACGCACTCGCGCGCCACAGCACGCCCGGTGGCTGGGGAGCCGGTGAACAGAAGCTTGTCAACGGGAGCCCTGGCGAGCTCTATACCGACGTCGGCGCCGCCGTTGATAACGCGTACCAAGCCCTCGGGCAATCCCGCGCGCGCGAGTACACGTGCAATCCGCTCTCCGGAGAGACAGGCGCGTAGGGCTGGCTTGAATACAACGCCGTTGCCTGCCAACAGGGCCCCGGCGATCTGCCCGAGCGGCTGTGCGAACGGTGCGCTGCCCGCGCCAATCACGCCGAGAACACCGTAGGGCTCGTAGGCGATGCGCGCACGCTTGGTCAACGACAACGAGCGGTGCACGCCGACGCGTCGCGCCCCGAGCACGCTTGCACCGTCCTGGGCAACCCACTTCAGCGCGTCGATCGCAACCAGCAGCTCGAGCGTGGCCACCTCTGTGCGCGGACGGCCCTGCTCGCGAGCGATCGTCTCGCGCAACTCCTCGAACTCATCGATGATCGCCTGGGCCATGCGGCGCATGTAGCGCGCACGGTCCTCCAGGCGCAAGAGCGCCCACAGTGGCTGAACCTTGGCGACCTGAGCAACAACCTCCTCAACGCCTGCCGGGGCGGTCGTGAGGACGCTGCCGAGCGTAGCGCCGGTGGCTGGGTCAAGTACAGGCACGGTG
>JBAPMC010000363.1:0-1663 GCA_049278415.1 Solirubrobacteraceae bacterium | reverse complement strand
CGAGGCGCCCGACAACGAACTGCGCTTGCTCGGGGAGGCGACGAAGCCCAACCGCCAGTCGACCACTCTGTTCTCGGCCATCAGCGTGATGGTTGGGTTCCTATTGGCGCTCAACGCAATGTTGCTCACCGTCCCCGAGCGCCGTCGCTTTATCGCCGAGTTGCGCATGCAGGGCTACGACCCGCGCCAGATTCTCATGCTGCTGGGCTTCCAGGCTGTGATGCTCGGCTTGGTCGCCTCGTTGGTGGGGGTCGCACTCGGGGACATCCTTGCGCGCACCGTCTTCCACCAGGTGCCGGCTTACTTGGCTGTTGCGTTCCCGGTTGGTGGCGAGCAGACATTTCGTGCGAACACCGCTCTGCTCGCCATCGGCTGTGGCGTGCTCGCCACGATGCTCGCCTCGCTCTCCCCGGTGTTCGACCTGCGCCCCGGGCGTCCCGCCGATGCTGTGTTTCGCGAAACGGGTGGAAACGGCGAGCTGATCCTTGCGAGCACCATTCGCCGCGCTGCCATCGCCGGGGTTCTCTTGATCGCCTTGGTTGGAGCGCTAGTTGCGTTTGCGCCCACTCTCACGATCTACGGTGGTGTTACGCTCGCGCTTGCCACGCTTTGCCTGATGCCGGCGGTGCTCGCTGGGATCAGGCGATTGCTGCCACGTCTCACCGAGCACAGCCGCAGTGGCGCGGTGATCGTTGCCTCCTCCGAGTTGCGCGCCATCACCACACGCTCGATTGCGCTCGCCGCAATCGCCGGGTTGGCGGTATATGGAAGCGTTGCCATCGGTGGAGCACGTAACGATCTGTTGCGAGGCATCGACCGGGCGATCGTCCAGTACCACTCCACCGCTGACATCTGGGTGACCGACGAGGGGAACGTCTTCAACACGGACAGCTTCAGCGTGGCTGGAGCGCCTGCGCAGCTCGCTCGAGCGCCTGGAGTGAAGTCTGTGCGGGTTTACCAGGGAACGCTCGCCGACGTTGGCAGCCGCCGTCTGTGGGTGCGTGCCAGGCCGTCAGGGGACTCCACGATGCTTGAATCGAGCCAACTCTTGAGTGGTAGCTTCGTGCGCGCCAACGCACTTATCCGCCAGGGTGGCTGGGCCGCTGTGTCAAGTGGCTTTGCCGAAGAACACAACCTGAAGGTTGGGAGTCCCTTCGAACTGCCCTCCCCATCGGGACCCGCTCGTCTGCGTGTTGCCGCGATCACCACCAATTCGGGGTGGCCTGCAGGGACAATCACGCTGAATAGCGCGGACTACAGTCACGCGTGGAGAACAAGCGAAGCTGCGGCGCTCGAGGTTGACTTGCAGCCGGGCGTCACGACGCCAGCAGGAATCCGCTCGGTGCGGGCTGCGCTTGGACCACGCGTTGGACTGTCGGTACGCAGTGCCGAGGAGCGCGCGGCGGAAGCCGAGGCGAGCGCGCGTCAGGGACTGCACACGCTCGGCCAGATCTCAACCCTGCTGCTGATCGCCGCAGCGCTGGCGGTTGCCGCCGCGCTGAGTGCGACCGTCTGGCAGCGCCGGGCTCGGCTGGCTTCACTAAAGATCCAGGGCTACTATCCGGCTCAGCTTTGGCGCGGACTGCTGCTGGAGAGCGGGGTCATGCTGGGGGTGGGATCGATGGCCGGCGCCATTATGGGCGTTTACGGCCATGCGCTCGCC
>JBAPMC010000362.1:0-7227 GCA_049278415.1 Solirubrobacteraceae bacterium | reverse complement strand
CGGAAATGCTTATCGGGACGTTTGCGCGACGCTCTCGGATAGGTGCTCTTCGAGTCTCTCGAGGATCCCCGTCCAGCCGTGCGTGTGCGAGTCGCGCGATTCGGAGGAGGCCAGACCCGAATGCTCGAGAACGACTTTCGTGCGCTCTCCGTCGGCGTGGAAGTCCACCGTCACGGTGCTCACATGGCCGGGCTGTCCATCGTCCTGCTCCCACTGCCACGTGTACACAAGTCGATTGGGACGGCTGACTTGGCTGTACTCGCCGCCGGCCGTGTGCTTGGTCCCGCTCTCGGGATCTTCCATCGAGATGCGATAGCGCCCTCCCACGCGCAGATCGACATCGGCGACAGGGGTGATCCAGGCCTGATTGGGCCTCCACCAGCGCCGCAGCACCTCGGGGTTCGTCCACGCGTCGAAGACGTCCTCAGCGGGCGCATCGTATGTGCGCTCGATGCGCAGGCTCGTCTCAGTCGGCTTGGTCATCTCGGTCATTTGGACTCCTTCTCTTTTCGGTTCTCCCGTTGCTCACGCAGGTACTGCTCGACCGTGTCGAGCTTGCGCTCCCACAGCTCGCGCTGGCTCCTCATCCAGGCATACGCCTCATCGAGCGGTCTCTCCTCGAGGCGCAGTCTGTGCGTGCGGCCGTCGATCACGCGAGTGATCACTCCAGCCTCCTCGAGCAGCTTCAGGTGCTTGCTGATCGCGGGCTTTGACACGCCGAAGTCGCTTGTCGCCTCGCCCACGGTCATCTCGCCGGAGGCGAGGCGCTCGAGGATCCCGCGCCTTATCGGGTGCGAGCAGGCGACGAACGAGCGGTCGAGCAACACATTGTTAGCCATATGGTTAACAATAGTGCTTTCCGACCTGCGGCGTCGCCTAGAGGACCCACGTCAGGCGGGTGCTCGGCGCGCTGGCGCGCCCCGTTTGGACTTCTGTCGTTGGTAGCTGTGGTGTTGCGGCTACGCGCCAGCGGGCACGAAGCCGTAAGCCTCCGCCAGCTCCGGGTCCTTGCGGGCCAGCATCTCAGCCAGTTTGACCATCACCTGGCACTGCTTCCAGGTGGCGTCGTCCTGCATCTTGCCGTCGATCATGTGCACACCGCGGCCGTCTGGGATCGCCTCGATCACCTTCTTGGCGAAGATGACCTCCTCGGGATCGGGCGAGAACACTTTCTTGGCGATCCCGATCTGCACCGGATGCAGCGACCATGCGCCTACACAGCCCAGCAGGAAGGCGGCGCGGAATTGCGTCTCACAGCCGAGCTCGTCCTTGATGTCGCCATAGGGACCGTAGAACGGGAGGGCGCCCACCGCCGTACAAGCATCCACCATACGCGCAATCGAATAGTGCCACGGGTCCTGCTGATAGCTCGGACGTGGCAGCTCTGGGTTCTCCGCGTCAGGATCGGCGATGGTGCGGTAGCCGGGATGCCCCCCACCCACGCGCGTTGTCTTCATGCGCCGCGACGCCGCCAGGTCGGCTGGGCCGAAGCTCATGCCCTGGATGCGCGGGGAGGCAGCCGCGATCTCCTCGAGGTTGGCGACTCCAAGCGCCGTCTCGAGGATCGCGTGCACGAGAATCGGCTGCTCGATCCCAGCCTTCGCCTCCAGTTGCGCGAGCAGGCGGTCCACATAGTGAATGTCCCAGGCGCCCTCCACCTTCGGCACCATGATTACCTCGATCCGATCGCCGATCTCGCCCACGATCTCGGTCAGGTCATCGAGCACCCAGGGTGACTCGAGCGAGTTCACTCGCGTCCACAGAGCGGTGTCGCCGAGCTCCGCCTCGCGTCCAACCTTGATCAGCCCGGCGCGCGCCGCCTCCTTGCGGTCGACCGACACCGCGTCCTCCAGGTTGCCAAGCAATATGTCCACGGTCGGGGCGATATCTGGGACCTTCGCCACCATTTTCTCGTTCGAGAGGTCGAGGAAGTGGATCATCCGGGAGGGCTTGAACGGGATCTCGCGCACCGGCTCGGGCGCGCCGATCGCTAGGGACTTGTCGAAGGCTCTGGGGTTACGCAAGGGGTTTTCTCCTGGTCGCGGCGCACAGCGGCAGCCGGGTTGAAGTGCTGCTCTGAACGCTATCGGGTTGCTCCGCATTAGAGTTCGTCATAGGTTCGTACGCATAGGCGCATATGCCTAGGCTCACAAGCCAAGGCTCCCAGGCCTAGGCTCACATCCCCCAACCTCGCACCACAGGAGACCCATCGCGCCCATGAGCAACGCCCCCGCCGTCGCCCCCACAGTCGAGACCGACCAGGCCGCTCGCGAGGCCAGCGGCGCCCATCCCTATGGCCGCTACCTCGAGGAGTTCGAGGTCGGAGCCACCTACAAGCACTGGCCCGCAAAGACGGTCACAGAGTCAGATGACCATCTCTTCTGTCTGATCACCATGAACCATCATCCGCTGCATCTCAACGACGTCTACGCCGCCAAATCCCAGCAGGGACGCAACGTCGTAGTCGGCCCGCTCGTCTACTCGCTTGCGCTCGGCATGTCCGTCTCGGACGTCTCCGGCAAGGCGATCGCCAACCTCGCCACCGAGGAGCTCAAGCATCCGGCGCCCGTATTTCACGGCGACACGCTTTTCTGCGAGTCAGAGGTTCTCGAGAAGCGCGAGTCCCAGTCAAAGCCCGACCGCGGCACCGTCAAGGTGCATACTCGCGTCTATAACCAGGATGGGGTTCTGGTAGCCGAGTTCAAGCGCCTCGTGCTCGTCCCGCGTCGCCAGCCAGGCAATGGGAGCGGGAGCGCCGAGGGTAACGTCGAGTAGGCGCTAGGAGAGAACCAGCAGAGCGCGCTAGGGCGGCGTCGATCGGGCCCATCCCTGAGGGTATGACTGGAAAAGCACCGAGACCTAGAGGGCAAACTCCCCTGCCATCGACTTGAGTGGTGCGATAGGCTCCCCGGAGCGCCCCCGAGGGCGTTTTTCCGTTCCCTGAGACGAGAATCGAACCCCACCCGCCCCGGCAGCGCCCCAAGGCGCACGCCACCGCGACACTGCAAGGAGCTGCTCGCACGTCATGGAGACCACCGCCACCGTTGCCCCCAATACAAACAACAAGCGTCTGCTGACGTGGGTCGAGGAGATTGCCGCGCTCACCGAGCCCGCAGCAATTCACTGGTGTGACGGGTCCGCTGAGGAGTACAACCACCTCTGCCAGCTGCTCGTCGATGCAGGAACCTTCAAGCGGCTATCCGACGCCAAGCGCCCCAACTCCTACCTGGGACTGTCCGATCCCGGTGATGTCGCCCGCGTGGAGGACCGCACCTTCATCTGCTCTCCCACAGAGTCAGAAGCCGGCCCCACCAACAACTGGCGTGATCCCGATGAGATGAAGGAGGCCCTCAGCGAGCTGTTCAGTGGCTCCATGCACGGCCGCACCATGTACGTCATCCCCTTCTCGATGGGCCCGCTCGGCTCCGACAAGAGCCAGATCGGCGTGCAGCTCACAGACTCGCCCTACGTGGCCGTCTCCATGAGGATCATGACCCGCATGGGCGCCGGAGCGCTCGAGGTGCTCGGCGACAGCGGTGAGTTCATCCCATGCCTGCACTCGGTGGGCATGCCGCTCGACGATGGAGTCACGGATGTTCCCTGGCCCTGCAACGCCGAGAACAAGTACATCGTCCACTTCCCAGCCACCCGCGAGATCACCTCCTACGGCTCAGGCTACGGCGGTAACGCACTGCTCGGCAAGAAGTGCCTGGCGCTGCGCATCGCCTCCGTCATCGCCCGCGACGAGGGCTGGATGGCAGAGCACATGCTGATCCTCAAGCTGACCTCCCCGGAGAAGGAGGTCAAGTACATCGCCGCGGCTTTCCCCTCCGCCTGTGGCAAGACCAACCTCGCGATGCTGATCCCCACGCTGCCCGGCTGGGACGTGCAGACGGTGGGTGACGACATCGCCTGGATGAAGTTCGGCGAGGACGGACGCCTGTATGCGATCAATCCCGAGGCAGGCTTCTTCGGCGTGGCGCCGGGCACCGGCAAGGACACCAACCCCAACGCCATCCATACCGTCGAGCGCAACACGATCTTCACCAACTGCGCCCTCACCGACGACGGCGACGTGTGGTGGGAGGGACTCACCGACGAGCCGCCCGCCCACCTGGTTGACTGGCGCGGCAACGATTGGACCCCGGCCTCCGATACGCCCGCGGCGCACCCCAACGCGCGCTTCAGCGTCCCTGCTGACCAAGACCCGGCAATTGCGCCCGAGTGGGAGGACCCCGCCGGCGTGCCCATTAGCGCCATGCTGTTCGGCGGACGACGCTCCACTGTCGTGCCGCTGGTCACCGAGGCGCTTGGCTGGGAGCACGGCGTGTTCCTCGGCTCGGTAATGGGCTCGGAGAAGACCGCTGCTGCAGCAGGAACGGTCGGCGAGCTGCGCTTCGACCCATTCGCGATGCTCCCCTTCTGCGGCTACAACATGGCCGACTACTTCGCCCACTGGCTGAAGATCGGGCGCGAAGCAGACGCCGAGAAGCTGCCGAAGATCTTCTACGTCAACTGGTTTCGCAAGGATTCAGAGGGCCGCTTCCTGTGGCCCGGCTATGGCGAGAACTCACGCGTCCTTGCGTGGGTGTTCGCGCGCTGCGCAGGCCACGGGGATGCAGTCGAGACCCCGATCGGGGTCATGCCTCCCGTCGGTCCCGGTGGTCTCGATACAACCAACCTCGACATCTCGGAGGAGAACGTCGCCGAGCTGCTGCGCGTAGACGTCGAGGAGTGGAAGGCCCAGCTTCCCCACTTCCGCGAGCATCTCGGCAAGTTCGAGCGGCTTCCCCCAGAGCTTGACCGGCAGCTCGAAGCCCTCGAGCAGCGACTCTCCGCCTAGCTCTACCCGGACGCCTCACCCGGCGCAGGACTCCCCGTCGCAGTTGTCTGCGACGGGGGAATGTCGCCGCCCGGCGTCTCGGCGCGGCTAGCCCGCATCGAGCGCTCCCGCGCACGCCAGCTCAAGCTGAGCGCCAGCGCCTGCGTCACCAGCGCCACTGCCGTGGCCAGTAGGAAGCTCTCGGCGATCCCCAGCGAGCGCAGCGAGATCGCCAGTACAAAGCAGAACAGGGCGTAGGCAACCAATCCCATCACGAATCCGCGCATGATCTTCAGCAGATCCTGCTCGCCAAGCTGTGCGTGGGTGAACACCGCAAGCACACTTGCCACCACCGGAAAGGGTGCAAGCAGACCGCTGAGTTTCGCTCCGAGCTGACCCGCGAGCGCGGTCAGCGCCAGCACGAGCGCCAATGCGCTCAACGCACGCAGCGGAAGATCCCACGCAGGCAGGCTCACCGTCGGCAACCGCTCGCTCTGGGCTCGAGGCACCATCACAAGCGTCAACGCCACCGCCGCCAGCACCACTATCAGCGACGGATGAACACCAATACTGATGGTGCTGAGCCCTCCTGTCATCACAAAGAACGCCCCCCATCCCAATATAAGACTCGCCCCCCAACGCATCCGTCTCGCCAGACGCGCATACACCACGATGAACGCCAAGAGTGACACGATCCCAAGCAGCGTTCCTGCTGCTGCATCTGCTGCGAATGCCTGCCCGTGGCTGAGCGCGAACACGAGCAAGATCGGTCCTGCCACCACCGGCAACCCGCCAACCAGCCCGCCGATCCTCGCGCCATAGCGCCTCGCCACAAGCGAAGCTCCAACAACGAACATCGGCGCCAGCAGTATCTTCGCTGCAAGCACGCTCACCGGTCAGATGATGACGCCTGTTCTTCCCTGAGCGTCTAGGGGATCGCTGGGCAAGCTGGCCGATCGGAGATTCCGTCAATCTCCGATCGGTAGGACGCAACGAGTGCAGTGTGCTCGAGCACATAAGCGAGTGAGGACGCCGCATCGCGCCGCTCAGCGATCCCCTAGTCGTGTTCGTGCGCTTCGCTTGCCGCAGCCGGCGGGCGGGACTCCTCGGCAAGCGAGGTGATCGTCAGTGCGCCCCTTGCAGCCGACTCGAGCACCTCTGTGGCCTCCTCGAGCGAGCGTGCATACAGCTCCACCAGCAGGTGCACGACAATCTGGTCCTCCTCGTGCTTGTGGAAGCGCACGTGGGTGAAGAACTCTCGCACTCCATACTCGCCGAAAGCCGCATAGGACAGCGCGTCTCCAGCCTCGGGCCCCGAGCAGATCTCGACATCGTCGGCCTCCACCGTGACGGTGCACGACGCAACCCACGGCGTTCCGGCGATCATCCTTTCCCAACGGTCCTCGATAGGCTCCACCCGGCCGCCTGAGAAACCAAGGTGAGGCTGGTCGTGCATGCAGTCAAGGCACTGCACAACCGCCTCCTGCAACTCGTCCACCACTTCCGAGCGCTCGCCCGTGTCAGGGTCGATCTTGTGTATGCCCTCGTAGTGCACTTGCACCTCGAGATTCTGCGACCAGCAGCGGTAACACCGCAGCCACGCTCTCGCCGTGGTCTCTGGTGCGGATCCCTCCATGCCAGTCATTGTATGCAGCCCGGAGGACCGGGCTCTATCCGAACGTAAATGCGTAGCCGGAAACACCCGGAGCGAAGCGCAACGTGAGTCGATGCTGCTGGTCTCCGCTAAGCGACACGAGCGAGTAGAGACGCTGGCCTGTCACCGTCACGGCGCCGTCGTGAACGTCTGTGCCCCCATCCTGCTTTGAGATCGGCTTGCCGTCGAGCAGCACCTGCACCTTGCGTGGGCTTTCCCCTGCAGAGCTCAGCACGAGATATACGTTCTTGGCCTCGAACTCAGCGTCCACGCCCGCGCCGGACACTGCCAGGGCGGGCTGGGCGGCGATGTTCCAAGTCCCTGTGTACACGAACTCGTTCAAGGCAAGCTCAGAGGGAGCCGTGGCCCCGTAGTCGTGCACTCCCGAATGCGGGCCATTGCTCCAACCTTGCGCACGTGCAGTGCCGAGATAGGTCTCCGGCGTGGCAACTTCGCTGGGCGTCACCACGTCAGTCGGGTGGCTCATGCCGCCAACGCTCTTGCCGTCTTCGGCGAGCAGCGCTCTGATCGCGGTCTCGGTCTGGGAGTAATCGCCCTCGCCGGCCGCCGCATAGCGCACGTGCCCGGAGGCGTCAATCAGATAGTCCGCCGGCCAGTACTGGTTGCCATAGGCGTTCCAAGTGCCCATGTTGTTGTCCTGCACCACCGGATAGTGCAAGCCAAAGCGCCCAATCGCGCTTTCCACGTTGCCTGCATCGTGCTCTAAGGCGAACTCCGGAGTATGCACGCC
>JBAPMC010000361.1:0-1775 GCA_049278415.1 Solirubrobacteraceae bacterium | reverse complement strand
TTCGTCTTGCCGGTCCGCTGCCGACCTCCTGCGGCCTGGGGCCGGCGCACGGCCCGCAGGGTGCTCGCAGTTCGCCGGACGAAAGCGCGAGCGACGTTGCTGAACGACACGCATTCCCCTACCCTCGAGAGCTGGCTCGAGTCCGCAAACCTGACCGGTTGTGATTTTCCGATCACGAACCTGCCGTTCGGTGTATTCCGGCGGACCGCAAGCGACGAGCCCTTTCGCGGGGGTGTTGCGATCGGCGACGCGATCGTCGACCTCGGCGAGGCGGCACGTTGCGGCGCATTGAGCGGCGAAGCGCGTCTGCTCGCGGAGGTGTGCGATGCACCGGCTCTCAACGCATTCATGGCGCGCGGTTCGATCTCGTGGTCCGCATTACGCGCGGCGCTCTCACGCGCATTGCGCCGCGAAGCATCCGAAGAATCGGCGATGCGTGCGTGCCTCGTTCCACAACGCGATGCCGAGATGGCGCTGCCGGCTCGCGTTGGCGACTATACCGACTTTTATGCATCGATCGAGCACGCGACCAGCGTGGGAAAGCTGTTCCGGCCCGACAACCCGCTACTACCAAACTACGTGTGGGTACCCGTCGCGTATCACGGAAGAGCCTCATCGCTGCTCGCGTCCGGCCACCCGTTCCGGCGGCCCGGCGGTCAAACGTTTGCACCCGGTGCGGCGGCGCCGGTCGTGCAGCCGAGCAAACGCCTCGATTATGAGTTGGAAATGGCGATTTGGATCGGCACTGGGAATCCGCAAGGAACTGCAATTCCGGTTACCGATGCGGCCGGCCACGTTTTCGGATTGGGATTGCTCAACGATTGGTCTGCGCGCGATATCCAAGCCTGGGAGTATCAACCGCTCGGCCCGTTTCTCGGGAAGAATTTCGCGACGACGGTCTCGCCGTGGATCGTCACGCTGGAAGCGCTCGAGCCGTTTCGCGTTCCTTGGGAGCGCCGCGAAGAGTATCCGCAACCGCTGCCCTACCTCGACGCGCAGCCGGTTCGCGCCGCCGGCGCATTCGACGTACATCTCGAGGCATTGATCGAAACCGCCGCGATGCGTGATGCAGGCCGTGCACCCGTGCGGCTGTCGCATTCGAACTTCCGCAGCGCGTTTTGGACGCTCGATCAGATGGTCGCGCACCACACCGTGAACGGATGCAATTTGGAGCCCGGCGACCTGTTTGGCACGGGAACGATGTCGGGTGCCGCTCGGGGAGAGGCCGGGTCGCTGCTCGAGCTCACCTCCGGCGGATCTCAGCCGATCACCTTGCCGAACGGCGAGAGCCGCACGTTTCTTCAAGATGGCGACCGCATCGTTCTTCGCGGCTGGTGCGAACGCGACGGTCACCGCCGCATCGGCTTGGGTGAATGCTGGGGGACGGTTCTCCCCGCGAGTTGAGCGAGATGTGGCGCGCATGCGCGGCAATGCTCGTTTTAGGGACATGTTTCGCGCTTTATGGTTGCGCGAAGCCGCAAGAGATTGCGCCTGCAGCGGTTGGCCAAGCTCAGCCGGCCATGTGCGATGCGCATCATCTCGTCGGCTGGTGCCGTGTCGTCTGCGTGGATGCTTGTGTCGGGGATTCGGGGTTCGGGGCCGCCGAAGCGCAGCTCTGGACGCGATTGCCTCTCGCGCAGGGCGCTGAGGGCCCGCAGTCGGTCGTCGACGCACTAAGCGTGAACAGCGGCTGCGCGCTTTCGGACGATGGGTTTTTCTGGTACGAACCGCAGACGGTCGAGTTTCCGCCCGTTGTCGCGCGGTTCGTGCGCTGC
>JBAPMC010000360.1:0-2841 GCA_049278415.1 Solirubrobacteraceae bacterium | reverse complement strand
ACCCAATGGAGTTCCTATACGGGTATTCGGTAGCAGCCGATCTGCGCCCCGCAACCCGCTATGACCAAGTGGTGGAGGCGCTCGGTGGACACGGTGAGCTCGTTGAGCGCCCACAGGATGTGACTGGAGCGCTCGAGCGAGCGCTCCAGTCGGGCAAGCCAGCGCTCGTGAACGTGCTCACTGATCCGAGCATCGCCTATCCGCGCAAGTCGAACCTCGCCTAGCCGGCTAGGCGAGGCCCAGGCTCTGCTTGTGTGTCTCTGCAGTTACGCCAACTAACCCCTCGTGATGGCTCCAGCTAAGCCAACTAACCTCGTGTGGCTCTGCAGCTACGCCAGCCACTCGCCGCGCTAGCTCTCTCCTGATGTGAGGAAGCCGCCCAGGTGGACGGCTTCCTCAGGGGCTTGGCCTCGAGGCTAAGGCAGGGGTGCAAGTCTCGAAGCCGGATAGGTTGGCCTAGATCGCCGATCGCTCGGCGCTCATTCGGCCTATGAACCGGTTTGTGAAGGTATGCGGCTGAGCACACGCCTCCACCGCCGATATGAGCTTCTTCGGTAGAACGCTGAGAACGGATTAAGTCAAAGCGCCGCCGGTCGAACGGACGTCCACCAAACGCTTGCGCTCGGCGCCTGCTCAAATGGGCTCAGCCGAGCCGAGCCGACTCAACCGAGTCCCGCAAGACGGAGCGTGCCGCCGCGCAATATGTCGTGCTCAGACACCTCAACCTGGTCGAGGTCAAACGCGTGCATGGCTTCCTCGAGCAGAATCATCCCCGCAACAATCGTGGGCGCTCGATCCGGATGCAGTCCAACAACTTGACGGCGTTGTGCTTCAGTCAGGTCAGCGAGACGAGCAATCAGCAGCTCCACCGTAGCCAGCAACAAGGGATAGCCGTGCACGCGCTCAGGGTCATAGGGGTCGAGCTCCTGATCGATTGCAGCAGCAGAGGTGGCGGTGCCAGCCACCGCAATGGCGCGAACAACAGCCGAGCACTGCTCTTGGGGGAGGCCATCACGAAAGATTGTGCGCGTATCGGCTGCAAGGTTCTGCAACTCGCTCGGCGCCGGCGGGTCGCTGTGGATGTGGCGCTCGCTCATGCGCAACACGCCCGCCTGTACAGAAACATGGAAGGAGGCGGTGTGGTTGGCGCCAACAATGAACTCGGTGGAGCCCCCACCGATATCAATCACAACGGTTGGCTCAGTAGAGGAGCCGTCGCGGTCGCTCATGGCGCCCAGGAAAGTCAATTGGGCCTCTTCCTCGCCAGAGAGCACACGTGCATCGAGGTCGAACTCAGATCGCACTCGCTTAGTGAACTCGGCGCCGTTGGAAGCATCGCGAACAGCAGAGGTGAGCACAGCGAGATTCGCTTCGCAATCGAAGCGATCAATGGTGGCACAGTAGTTGGCAAGCGTGGCAAACACCCGTCCAATCGACTCCTCAGAGAGCCTGCCACCTGCATCAACCCGGTCGCCCAAACGCGTCACCTGCGACTCGCGATGCAAGTCGGCAACCTTGCCAGTTGCTCCATCCACATCTGCAACCAGCAAACGCGTGGAGTTCGTGCCAATGTCAACCACAGCCGTGCGCATCAGGCGAGGATCGTAGAGGCAATAGCCTCCTCAGAGGCGAAACGAAGGGAGAGTTGCAAATGAGCCAAAGCGATGGCATAGCGCTCGTTACAGGAGCCAACCGGGGAATCGGGCGCGAGGTCGCCCGCCAGCTCGCCGCCGAGCAGGGCTACAAGGTGCTGCTCAGTGCTCGCAACGGTGAGCAGGCCGGGGCGGTGGCAGCAGAAGTGGCGCAGAGCACCGCTGGCGCGATCATTCCACTAACGCTCGATGTAAGCAGTCCGCAGAGCATCGAGAAGGCAGCAGGTGAAGTGATGGCAAACCCAGGCCGCCTCGATGTGCTCGTCAACAATGCCGGCGTTGGCCTCGACTTCGGCGTCCCCGGCGTGGCGCCCAACTTCGAGAAGATCCAACGCACGCTTGAAACCAACTTCTTCGGGGCCTACCGCCTCACCGTCGCGCTGCTCCCTTTGCTTCGAGAGAGCAAGCATCCGCGGGTTGTGAACGTATCCAGTGGCATGGGAGGCGTGGCAGAGATGGGCGGGTGGTCGCCTGGGTACAGGGTTTCAAAGGCGTCGCTGAACGCGCTCACCCGCATCCTCTCAACAGAGCTCGCCGGGGACGGCTTCAAGGTCAACTCTGCATGCCCCGGGTTCGTCAAGAGCGACATGGGGGCTCCCATGGGCGCACAGAAGTCGCTCAAGGATGGCGCTGCAGGGATCGTATGGCTGGCAACGCTTGCCGATGATGGGCCAACGGGCGGGTTCTTCAGAGACGGCACGCCCGTGGTGTTTTGAGTGGTGGCTGGCTTGGGTGATTGTGCTGGTTGCATCGGTGCAAAGCGTTGGCTTGGATGGCGGAGAGGCCGCCCAGGTCTTTGAGAGCGCTCGCTTTTTGCTAGAACATGAGGTGCGACGCGGGGTGGAGCAGTCTGGTAGCTCGTCGGGCTCATAACCCGAAGGTCGCGGGTTCGAATCCCGCCCCCGCTATCGCAGCGCAACGGTTCGGTATCCCGGCAGCTGGTGATGTGGTCGGCGAACCGCGTGAAATCTCGATCGAACGACACGACGTCAGCCTGATGCTCAGGCGCTGGCGCGGCTAGATGCGCATCGTTGGTCCAGGTCTCGGAGACGCGGGCCGGAGCTTGCATTCCCGCCCGTCAGATGCGGTACCGTGCCCGGCTTCAGGCGCAGCACTGGGGTTGGGCCGGGACAGGAGGGGCTCGAAAGCATGGAAGCCGGCGTGCATCGGATGGTGTCGTACGGGCGCC
>JBAPMC010000359.1:0-20489 GCA_049278415.1 Solirubrobacteraceae bacterium | reverse complement strand
CTCGCGGCGTGCTCGGCCGAGGCGGTCCGGGAAGTGCTCGCGAGCGCCGGGCTCTTGCGGGCAGCTCCGCTGTTTGCGATGAGCTCTCATGGCCCGCTGGGTGTGTCGGTGACGATGGGGGCGGTATTGGTAGGCGTCGCATGTGGCGGGCTCGCTTGGGTGATGACGCGCTGTGTATACGGAGCCGAGGACCTGTTCGGGCGGCTGCCAGTGCACTGGTCGTGGTGGCCGGCCATCGGTGGCGTGTTCGTCGGTGTCGGCGGTCTGATGGACCCGCGAGTGCTCGGCGTGGGCTATGAAACGATCGGCGCGCAGCTCGCGGGGCAGCTTGCGCTCAAGGCGCTGCTGGTATTGCTCGTGGTCAAGTTGGCGGTCTGGTCGATCGCGCTCGGCTCGAATACGAGCGGTGGAATCCTCGCTCCGCTGCTGATGCTCGGCGCCGCCCTGGGAGGGCTGCTGGGCGCGGTGTTGCCAGGGGCAGGGGAGGGCACCTGGGCGCTGATTGGGATGGCCGCGGCAATGGCCGGCGTGATGCGCTCCCCGTTCACGAGCATCGTGTTCGCGCTCGAGCTCACCCATGACGTGAACGCGCTCTTGGCGTTGCTCCTCGCGTGCACGATCGCTCATCTGGTGAGCGTCCTGACGCTGAAGCGCTCGATCCTGACGGAGAAGATCGCCCGGCGTGGCTACCATGTCACGCGCGAGTATGAGATCGACCCGTTGCACGCTCTGCTCGTGGAGGACGTGATGGCCACCGACGTGCTGACGGTGCAGCCACAGACATCTACTGCGAAGCTCTACGAGCGCCTGCCCGAGGGCAGCGCCGATCGCCGTCAGCGTCTGTATCCAGTGCTTGACTCCGACGAATGCCTGGTCGGAGTATTGGCATTCTCCGATGTGCTAGCTGCACGCCAATCCTCAAACCTTCCGTTGGCGAGCGAGCTGGCACGCCAGCCGATGCTTGCCTTCGCCGATGAGACCCTGCGCGAGGTCGCCGACAGGATGGTCTCGAGCGGACACGGCGTGCTACCTGTCACAAAGCGGGACGAGCCTCAGCGGCTGGTGGGGCTCGTTAACCAGTTTGACCTGCTCAAGGCCCACGAGCGGGTGTTGATCGAGGAGCGCCACCGTGAGCGTCCACTCGGGCCACGTCGGCGTGTCCCGGGGTCTGGCGAGTCGCTTCCGATTCTCGAGCCGAAGGCATGAGCCCGCCTACTACCGGCCGGCCGCTATTCGATGAGGACTATCAGCGGCTGCTTGCCTTCCGTAGCGAGCTGCGCGACTTTCTGCGCTGGAGCGAGCAAACAGCTCAGAAAGCGGGTCTGACACCCTCACTGCACCAGCTGCTTCTAGTCCTACGCGGCCACCCTGCTGCGCCTGGGCCGACAATTGGTCAGGCCGCCGAGGAGCTGCACATACGTCACCACAGCGCCGTGGAGCTCGCCCAGCGCGCGGAGAGCGCGGGCTTGATCTGCCGCGACCGCGACGCTGTCGATCACCGCCGCGTGCACCTCGAGCTCACCGACCGGGGGCGAGCACAGCTGGAGAGCTTGACCCGAGAGCACCTGACACGCATCCAGACACTCGCGCAGACCTTGGAGCGGGTTGCTGATGCGCTGGCATCGCCGCCGGACTGATATTTCCGGGAGAAGGTGAGCAGCTCGTCCGGCGGTGTCGAAGGAATCTGGATGTCCGTGATCTTGGTGGTGGAATATCCACCACAGATCCGTGGTCCACAAGCCCTCAAACCTTATTTATAGGCGCCATATGGGCTGGCCCGCGGAAATTGTCAACGCGAAGGAGCGGTTCCCGCGTCCGGTCAGATCTGCAGCACGCTTAGCCCGGCTATCGTGTCGACTGGTCCGAAGTCCTCGTCCTGGGTGACGACGGGAATACCGTGGGCGAGCGCGGTGGCGGCGATCCACTGCGTCCGGCGGTCCAGGCCTTGGCGACCTTTACTTGTCAGCCTAAGCGCTTCCGTGCGGATGGGTGCCGCAGAAGGCCTAATGATGCTTCGCGGGCTTGAACATGACGACTCTTGCGAGGATCGAGGCGGGGATCGCAGCTGAGATCGTCGGGTTGGATGCCGTGGGCTTGCCGACGATGACCTCTGACGGGCGTAGCGGAACGCCAGGTGGCCAGCTCGCCCAAGGAACTGTGCGACCTGTTCCTGCGAAGTCGATGGCGGGGAGCCTCGCCGTCCTGGTGCTGGTCGAAGTTAAGCGAGCCGCCGAATACCCGGCTGGCGCTCGAGCGCCCGCAGACCGTGCCGCTGCCGCGCGTGCTCCACGCGCCTTCCGCAAACGGTGGCGCCTCGCCCCATCCCCAGCGCCGGGACCGGCGTACTCGATGACCTCGGCGCCGGGCTCATGAGATATTGAAGTGATCACCACTCGGGATTCGCGCCAGTCGGCGGATCCTCGCCAGCGGGTTGCTCGTCCTACTTCCAGATACCCATCAGGGGGCCGGGGAAACGCAGTGAACTCCAACCCGATGCGCGCCTTCGCTCCGGTGCGATTCTCGACGAGGCGAGTCGTTTTTGAGGGTAGGAAAGCGGGTAGCGCCCTCTCGTGACCGAATTCGGCTACACGATGATGTGCGAGCAATCACGGGCCGATCAGCTCGTCAGAGACGTTGGCCTCGCCGAGCAGGCAGGCTTCGATTTTTCGGTCATCTCCGACCATTACCAGCCATGGCTGGGTTCTCAGGGGCACTCCCCCTATGCGTGGGCGGTGCTAGGTGCGGCCGCCATCGCGACCGAGCGAATCGGACTGATGACCTATGTGACCTGCCCGATCATTCGCTATCACCCTGCGGTGGTCGCCCAGAAGGCCGCGACGGTGCAGATCCTCTCGGAGAACCGCTTCCGTCTCGGGCTGGGTGCGGGGGAGAACCTCAACGAGCACGTCGTCGGGGAGCGCTGGCCCGCGGTCGGTACTCGTCACGAGATGCTCGGCGAGGCGATCGACGTGATCTCGGCGCTCCTCGACGGCGAGGGAACGGTCAACTTCCGTGGCAAGCACTTCGACGTGGAGAGCGCAAAGCTCTGGGACCTACCCGATCAGCGGGTGCCGATCGGCGTAGCGGTGTCCGGACCGGACTCCTGCCGACTGGCTGGATCAAAGGCCGACCTGATGGTCGCCGTCGAGCCAAAGAGCGAGTTGGGTGAGATGTTCGATGCCGCCGGCGGCGCGGGAAAGGGACGCGTCGGGCAGATCGCCGTCTCCTATGACCCCGACCGCGACACGGCGGTGAAGCGCGCACACGAGCAGTTCAGATGGTTCGGGTTGGGCTGGAAGGTAAACGCCGACCTGCCCAATCCGGACGCCTTCGAGGGCGCCACCCAGTTCGTTACCGAGCAACAGGTCGGCGAACAGCTTGCGTGCGGGCCAGACATCGAGGAGCACGTCGAGAAGATCAGACCTTTCATCGACGCCGGCTTCACCGAGATCGCCCTGGTCCAGATCGGCGCCGAGACCCAGGAGCGATTCATCTCCTGGGCTGAGCGGGAACTGCTGCCCGCTCTGCGCTCTCTTTAGCACCCACTCGCGCCGCGCCTTCGATCTGGACGCCACCACTGGATTTTCCCGACATAGTGAATCCTCGAATGAGTCCTTCACTAGGTACTAGATCCAGGCCTCCTAGTTCGGCTCGTCACGCGGCTTAAGGAACGGCTCCTTTCCAGCGGGTGCTCCTGCCTGTATCTGGCGTCCTCGCTCTATCTCGGCGTTGAGCTCAGCGCCGAGCAAGATGACAGTGTTCGTGATCCACAGCCATATGAGGAAGACCACTATCCCGCCGAGTGCACCATAGGTCTTGTTGTAGGAGGCAAAGCTTGCGACGTAGAGGGCAAATGCTGCCGAGGCCATGATCCAGAGGAGCACCGCCAAAATGCTTCCAGGGCTGATCCAGCGAAAACCGGGGTGATGTACGTTCGGCGAGGCGTAGTAGAGGATTGCGAGCATCAGGCCTACCAAGAGCACCAGCACCGGCCACTTCGCGATATCCCAGGCGGTGACCGCACTTTGACCCACGCCAATCAGATTGCCCGCCTCTTTCGCCAGACCGCCCGTCAATACGACCGCCACCGCGCTTACGGTGAGTAGCACGACCGTCAGCAGCGTAACCGCGAGGCGTAGGGGGATCGTCTTCCATATCGGTCTGCCCTCACGCACATCCCAGATGATGTTCGAGGCACGCATGAACGCTCCGATATATCCCGAAGCAGACCAGAGACCTACTGCGAGGCCGACGATGAACAGTATGCCCGCGGCGCCCTTGCTGCTTTGAATGTTCTTGATGGCACCGGTGAAGATTTCTTTGGCTGGGCCGGGGGCGACCTTGTCGAGATTTTCGATCAGCGGCTGAGTGGCAGAGTGGCCTACGAGTCCCAGGATCGACACGAGCACGATCAACATCGGAAAGATCGCGAGCACGCCGTAATAGGTCAACGCCGCCGCGAGATCGGTGAGATTGTCCGCCCTGTACTCGCGGTAGGTACGTTTCAACACTCCTGAACAGGCGTCGTGTGGAAGATCATGCAGCCGTTGGGGAGCTTCGCGGCTCATGCCGGGAACGCGTCGACCACTGCACGGCGACGGCATGCCTCGATCTCCCTGAGCTGCCTTTCTGCCCGTGCGATCAGCTCCGCCAGCTGCTCGCGGCGCAGCCTTGGCTCCCGGGGAACAAGGAGATCCAGGCTGCGCCACAACGCTAGCTTGCCCGTGACGCCGAGAGCGAGGAACTCAAGCTCATCCAGGCGGCTGAGAGGGGAATAGCTCAACAAATGCCCGTTGAGCTTCAGACGGCCAGCCTTCTCCGCCCCCCACGTCAACATCTGCTTCACAGGGTCCGTCCCGATCTTCAGGGCGCTCATGATGCCAAGCAGCGAGGCGCGATCTTCGCGGATCTCCTCAGCCAAACGGCTAAGGGCCGGGTAGTAGATGTCGTTGTTGCGGTTGGAGTTGGCCACCCGCCGTGCAACCGCAGCTCCCGCGGTGGCGCCCGCGAGATGATCGTTCAGGTAGATCGCCAACAGCTTGCTCTGCATCAAGCGGTCTATACCCCACGCAAGCCCAGACCACACGCGCCTAGATCATCTACTCGTCTCGAGACACGTTGCCGTCCAGGGCTGTGCCGACGCTAGGCTGATCTGGTGTCCACCCGAGCGACCCTTGACGTCCCCCACAGCGTCGGCTGATGTCGCTCAAGCATCCCATCGAGCGAGGCGAGGCCGATCGTCGAGGGCCGTTTGATCGTCTTGCCCAGCGGGCTTCGTATTTCTCGAGCTCGCCCGCGTTCTTCGTCATCTGTCTGGCTTTGGTTGCTGCTTGGCTCGCAGGCTTCCTCTTTGGGGCGAGCGCTCGTTACGAGCAGGCGATGGGCACTGCGCTGACGGCTATCACGCTTCTCCTCGTTGCTCTACTCAAGAACGCCGAGCTACGGGCTGAGGCGGCCGTCCAGAGCAAGCTCGATGCGCTGGCCACAGGCATGCTCGAGGCTATTCGCAATGAGGGCCAAGAGGCCGACCCGATGCTCGAGCGGGCAATTGGCATAGACGAGCAGCTCTAAGCACCGAACCAGCGAGGCCACTGAAGGTCGGGGTGCGAGCTCGGAAACGTGCTCGTCGGCTCGGACTGCTGCCCATAGACTCTGGTTGTGGCCGGAGTCTTGATTGAGCGAGTGGACGGCTTGGTGGGCAACGGCATCGAGGCTGCGATCGGCGCCCATCATCGCCGCCGTCTTCGGCGGGTCGGCCGGATCGATCAGCTCGATCCGGCGCCCAACGGCATACTGTGGGCGCGAGGCGACCCGTCCCCGCGAGCCCACGGCGCGCTTGATGTGTTGGTTGACGGGGGAGTGGCGCTACCGCGCATCGCCGAGGCGCTCGCGGGCGCTCGCTCGCATGTGCATATCGCCGGATGGCACATTACGCCCGATTTCGGACTGACGCGTGATCATAGGGCGACTCGGTTGCGCGATCTGCTTGGTGAGCTGGCCGGGCGTGTCGAGGTAAGGGTGCTGCTGTGGGGCGGGGCGCCCCTGCCTGTCTTCACACCATCTCGCGCGGCCGTGCGCGGCGTGCGTGAGGAGCTCATGCGCGGCACACGCGTGCAATGCGCGCTCGATTTTCACGAGCGCCCGATGCATTGTCACCACGAGAAGCTCGTAATCGTTGACGGCGAGGTCGCGTTCGTCGGCGGGATCGACCTGACCTCGCTCGGTGGCGATCGCTTTGACACGAATGATCATTTGATGCGCGGCCGTCTGGGATGGCACGATGCTTCGAGTCGGGTGCGTGGACCGGCTGTGGCCGACGTGAGCGCCCACTTCGCCGCCCGTTGGCGTGCGGTTACCGGCAAGCAGATCGAGGAGGGACCGACGCCGGGCCCAGCAGGTGACGTGGAGCTCCAGGTGGTGCGCACCGTCCCCGAGAAGATCTATGACTTCATGCCGCAAGGCGACTTTCGTATTCTGGAGGCCTATACGCGGGCGCTGCGGTCGGCGCGAGCGTTCGTCTATCTCGAGAGTCAGTTCCTGTGGTCGGCGCAGGTGGTAGAGATCCTCGCCGCCAAGCTTCGGGAGCCGCCGAGCGATCGATTTCGCGTCGTCGTACTGCTGCCGGCAAAGCCAAACAACGGTGCCGATACCACCCGCGGTCAGCTCGGAGTCCTGGGTCGTGCCGATAACGGCGCCGGCCGGTTTCTGGCGAGTACCATCTCAGCTCGTACCGGGGGACTCACCGGGGCCCTTTATGTCCACGCCAAGATCGGGATTGTCGACGATGCCTGGATGACCGTGGGCTCGGCCAACCTCAACGAGCACTCGTTCTTCAACGACACCGAGATGAACATCATCACGTGCGACGCCACCGTCGCTCGCGAGACGCGGCTGCGACTCTGGGCCGAGCATCTGGAATGCCAGGTCGAGGAGGTCTCGGGCGAGCCGGCCTCGGTTATCGACGAGTTGTGGCGTCCGATCGCAACCGAGCAGCGCGAGCGCAGAGAACGCGGCGAGGCGTCAACCCATCGTCTAAGAGAGCTCTCCGGCGCATCGCGACGGTCGATGGCGCTCCTCGGGCCACTCGACAGCCTGCTCGTCGACGGCTGAGTCGCGAAAGCCTCGTCGACGGCGCTATCCGCGCTCGTCAGTGCTTGTCGTCCATCTCCGCGCCGCGCTTTTGAAGGAAGCTGCCAATTGCTCCAGCGAGGGTTGCGATGACGGTGATGGCGTAGGCCTCCATGAAGACGTCCAGGATGCGGCCGCCGGTCGAGATCGGGTTCTTGATCTGCGAGGAGACGGTGAGCAACTGCGTCGTCGTCCAGAATGCGGCGCTGCCGAACGTCTTGATCTCGGTCTGCTGAGAGTGGCGCTCAAGTACGAACGCCACGATCGCGCACAACAGGTCGATGCCCACGGTTGCCACGGCGATCGTCAGGAGATGGTTTCGCAGCCGTCGATGCGTCGCTGTCGCGGCACGGAAAACATCACGAACCTCACGACCAGAAGAGGCCATCACCTCAATGAGCATTGGGCAATCCTCGCGGGTATGCCGGATGCTCTCGTGACTTCGCGAGACCGTCGAGACCTTCGGCGAGCTCGCCGACACGATGGTCGATGACTTGGATGTCGTCGAGTTCCTGCACGGTCTGGCGCTGCGCAGCTTGGACCTGCTGGCCTGCACGGAAGTCGGATTGCTGCTCGCCGACGTGCATTGAGCGGACAATCGCGCTTGCGGAGATTCATTCTGATCTAGCTGAGCGGATGGGGCGTGTTGCTGACAGCACCAAGCGGTACAGCATGTGATCGGCAGCCAACGCCAAGCGGTCCACGAGACGCACGCGTTTGGCCTGGCTGAGTTCCAAGGGGGCGACCCGAGCTCGAAGCCACCCACCCCCACCAGTCCGTATAGGGGTCCTTCCAAGAGCGATGTCGCAACGGGCGTGATAGCGCGCCGAGCCGCGCTGCCGCTAGCACCGAAGGCCCAGTGGCGGCCTCGACTAGCTCCCAGGGAGCAGCAGATCTCCGACATCGCACGCGACAAACACGGAGATCGGCGAGCGTCTCTTTAACGGTCACCGCACAGTCAAATGGCACCTCTGCAAGATGTTCACCAAAGCTCGAATCAGCTCGCAAAAGGCCTCCGCGAGGCGTTGCCGATCTAGATAGTCACCCCTAATGAAGCGCGCTCACACAGGTGATGCGATCAAGACGGTGGACGCCAACCTCTGGCCAGGGTCGTTTGGCCCACCTCGATCAGGTAGCCGTCAGGATCACGTATGTAGCAGCGCATCTCGGTCGCGTGCTTCTTCGGCGGCGTTAGGAATTCGGCGCCCCGCTCGCTCCACTCGGCGTACACCGTTTGGATGTCCGCAACCCGGATGTTGAGGAAACTGTTCACCCGATCTGGGTCGGGCGGCGTCTCGAGCGTGACGGTCGGCTTGTCATCGGTCGGACCTCCTCCGAGGTTAATGATGATCCAGCTGTTGGCTAGCGCTACGTACGTCACCTCGTCATTTCCCTCGCTTGAGATGACGGTCCTGCCGCCAAGTACGTCGGTGTAGAAGCGGCGGGAACGCTCGACATCATCTGAAACGATGAAATGGGCCAAGACCATCTCCTGGTCGACGGTGCTCATGCTGACCTCCGTTGTTGGAATTGACTCTCCATAGTTGCGCCTTACGCCGCACATCGCGCCCGTGTATGTCACTGGTCCGCCGTCCGGGCGCCGTCGCGTGTTTGTCGCCCGCTTCGCGCTGATCGCCCTACGACGAGGACCCCGACCCGGCGCTGCCAAAAAGCCCGCTATCTACAGATATTTCCATGCGCCCGAGTGGACTCGAACACCAGGGGTAGATCTCCCCACAAGGCCCTCAACCGATATGAAGCGTGTACAAGGGTCCGAGGGTGTCTAGACCCTCCATTTTTGCGGGGTTGCTGACGTATCGGACGGGTCTGGAGGGGTGGATGTTCTCAAAGTGTTCTCACGGAGAGCTGCGGATCGGCGCGGCGACCTGGCCGCGACGACAGGCGGAGGCGCGCTGAGCCGCAAGACACGACTGGAGTCGCGAGTAGCCTGCTCGCCCGTGCCAACCGACCTGATCTCCGTACGCTGGACAGACCATGCGCTCGACAAGGCGCAGCAACTCAGCTTTGCTCGCCACGATGTCGAGTCGGCGTTGCTCGACGGGCACCGCAAACGGCGGCGCAACAAGGGGAGGGCGGCGTGGTTGTGGCGGGCCGTCTCGTGTCGCCTACGAGCACCCGGACGGTGACGATTCGCTTGTCGCCCGTATTGTGACGATCTGGCGGCGGCGCTAGCCTATGGGTATGCGAATCGACGGCCATTACGACGCTGACGCGGATATCGCTTGGGTGCGCTTCGAGAACTACGATCCGAGCACGGTCGTGGCCGAGGAGACAGACATGGGCTTGCGGGAACTCGACCCGAGCACTGGGGGTTATGGGGTTGGAGTTCTGGCAGGCGAGCCACGAGCTTCCTGCCGATTTCCTGAAGATGCTTCCACCGCCCCCGGTCCACGTCGCGGCTTAACGAGCCGAGTTAGACGCTTCGATCTCGGACAACTTCTAGTCGATGCATATCCCGCAGTTTCCGGCGCACCACTTCGGCATGGTGTGCGCACGTAGGGACTGGGCCAGCGCCTCTAAGCAAGACCGAGAACCCCGCACTAGGCGATGGTCGTATAGCTACTGGAGTGGTTTGCTCTTGCACCTCTGCCGATGTCATCACATCCTGCTCAAGCGTTAGGATGCCGCGATCATGCGCTTGCGGCATCTCCCACAGACGTGCGTCATGCTCGTCCTCGCATTGGTCATGCTTGTCGGTTGTGGCAGTTCAAGTTCATCGAGCAACAGTGTCGCTTCCAAGAGCGCTGAGCAGATCGTCAGCGAAAGTAAGGCGGTGGCGACGGCTGCCACCTCCGTTCACGTCTTTGGGGGGCTCAAGAGCGGAGTCACGCCCGTCACACTGGACCTTAACCTCGTGGCCGGCAAGGGCGCCAAGGGCGAACTCTCGCAGAACGGAGTCAGCTTCAAGCTGATCCTCGTGGGCGGTACCGCCTACATAAACGGCAGTCCCGCTTTCTACCGCAGTCTTGGCGGCGCTGCGGCTGCGCAGCTGTTCGACGGCAAGTGGCTGAAGGCTTCGGCTACCACGGGAGAATTCGCGTCCTTCAGCCAGCTCGCGGATATGCGCAAGCTGATCGACTCTACGCTCACCAGTCACGGAACCCTCGCAAAGGGGGCCACAGCGGTCGTAAATGGTCAGAAAACGATCGCTATCACTGACGCGCCGAGGGACGCGACGCTATATGTCGCCACTAACGGAAAGCCCTATCCGGTCCAGCTTTCGAAGGGTGGCTCGGAAAGTGGGAAGATCGCCTTCGACCGTTGGAATCAACCGGTCACGATCACTGCACCGGCCAATTCAGTCGATCTCGCAGAATTGAAGGCAGCCGGCGGCCACTAGTCGCTCGAGCCGGGAGACGGCAGCTCGCAAGCGATTGGACGCATTGGCGATATATGCCAGTGCATTGCCTGCAGCAGATGCCCGAACGAAGTTGGGTGCCTCGGAGCAATCCTCTGAAGTAGTTCGATCACGCTGAGGCTTTGGC
Organism: Solirubrobacteraceae bacterium; assembly: GCA_049278415.1. Lineage (GTDB taxonomy): Bacteria > Actinomycetota > Thermoleophilia > Solirubrobacterales > Solirubrobacteraceae > Palsa-744. Next base: position 9,855 of record JBAPMC010000359.1, on the reverse strand, counting down.
GCTCGTAGCGCTCCTCGCCCGTGAGCTGTGCGAGACGCAGCAGTCCCATCGCGGCGCTCGAGCCGCCCGCGGGGATCGGTGAGTCCTCGAGCTCCTTGCGCCTTGCGATCAACCGTTCGCCGTCCGCTGCGGTTGAGAAGAAGCCGCCGTTCTCGGGGTCTGAGAAGCGTGCGATCATCTCATCTGCGAGCGCCGTGGCGTGTGAGAGCCAGCGCTCCTCGCAGGTTGCCTCGAACAGAGCGATGAGCGCCTCCATCAGGAAGGCATAGTCCTCGAGGTAGGCGTCGAGCTTCGCCTCGCCGTCGCCGTAGGCTCTCAACAGCCTGCCCTCCGTGGTGCGGAGCTCTCGCAGCACGAACTCTGCACAGACGATCGCCGCCTCCAGGAACCTCCCGCCTGCCTCGGCAAGCGCTGAGATCATGAGCGCGTTCCAGCTCGTCAAGCGCTTGTCGTCAAGCTCAGGCCTCCTACGTCCGGCGCGGGCCTCGAGCAAGCGCGTGCGAATGCGCTCGCGGGTGGGCTCGTCCGGTCTCGAGCCGCGGTCCTCGAGCACGTTCAGCCCAGGCTCTGGGTGATGCGGGTCGACGAAGTTCCCTTCCTGGCTTGCGCCGAACCAGCGGATGGCGGCGTCAGCGTCCTCGCCGAGCACGCTTTCAAGCTCGGAGGTCCTCCACACGTAGAAACGTCCCTCCACACCCTCTGAGTCGGCGTCCAGCGCGCTGTAGAAGCCTCCCTCCGGACCTCGCATCTCGCGCAGCGCCCACTGAAGGGTGTCGTGGCACACGTCGAGTAGGCCATGGTCGCCGGAGAGCTGAAAGCCGTGCAGATAGGCGCGCGCGAGCAGCGCATTGTCATAGAGCATCTTCTCGAAGTGCGGCACCGTCCAGGTCTCATCGACCGCGTAGCGATGAAAGCCACCGCCGATCTGATCGTGTATCCCACCACCCGCCATGGATCTCAGCGTGTAAAGCGACATCTCGCGCTCCCCAACAACCATCAGAAACTCGATCACTGACGCCTGAGGGAACTTTGGCGCCCCTCCAAAGCCGCCGTTCACCGCGTCGAAGGACCCTTTCAGTCCTTCCAAAGCCGTACCCAACGACGCTCGGTCGACGGGCCCTGCCGTGGGTTTCAGCAGCGCTCCTCCCGACAGTCGCTGGCGCAACTGCTCGCTGCTGGCTCTGATCTCCTCGGCGCGCTCGCTCCACGCTTCGCTCACTGCGAGCAGCACCTGGGTGAAGGAGGCCATCCCAGGACGCTCCTGCGGTGGGAAGTAGGTGCCGCCGTAGAACGGCAGCCCATCCGGTGTCAAGAAGACATTCAAAGGCCATCCACCATGGCCGGTCATGCCCTGCACCGCCTCCATGTACAGGGCGTCTACATCGGGGCGCTCCTCGCGATCGACCTTCACGCACACGAAGCTCTCGTTCATGAGCAGGGCCGTACGCTCGTCCTCGAAGGACTCTCGCTCCATCACGTGGCACCAGTGGCATGAGGAGTAGCCGATCGAGACGAGCAGCGGCACGTCCCTTTCGCTTGCGTTCTCAAGCGCCTGTGGTCCCCATGGCAGCCAATCGACGGGATTGCTCGCGTGTTGACGCAGGTAGGGGGAGCTCTCGGCCGCAAGGGCGTTAGTCATCTCGCTCAGCCTAGAGGCGATCGGTCTGCCCTGCGGCTTTGAGCCGCAGACGAGGACTTGGCTGTCACGGGCTTGCTATGGCAGCTAGATATGGGCTCAGGGAAGGTGTGCGAGGCTAGGCGCCGGGAAGCGCAGATGGAATCCGAGACGCCTCGTTGGGAGGCCGGCGTCTGCGCTTGCCAGCCTCACTTTGGCGAGGTTCACGCTGAAGTGAAGCCCACCTAGCGTCCCACTTACTCGCGAGCTCGCCCCGATGCGAACCATGCCTCGTGCAGCTTGCGAGCCTTCTACCTGAATATCTGCGGGACGCAAATGCCCATTTTGAATCGCAAACACTCCTGTAAGCTGCACGCCGCTGACGAAGGACAGACGATGCAAGCGCAGCGCTGAGGCTGTGACCTGCGCAAAGCCTCCCCTCAGACCACCAAAGCTCGATCCGTTTGGCAGTTCCTGCTCGGCCTGAAGCGTCGCCCCGACCACCTGCCGTTCGAGGTCGATGATCGTGTCGAGCGCCACCGCGAGGGTGCTCCCCCGCCGGCCGGCCAGACCGCCCACAGCTTTGACCAGCGTGATTTTCCTCGGGGTGATAGGAGTCGGGCTGAACGGGTTCTGGGTCGCCGCGCAAGGCTGTGCGGTCTCGCTCGAGAAGAACTCCTTGACCGCCGCCTGCGCGCAACCGCTGAAGTCGGTGCCGAGCACCGAATGCCCGGTGAAGGGCGCCACCACTACCTGTGCACCGGGGATTCGCGCTGCCAGCGTGTCAGCTCCAGAGGTTGGGGTCCTCAAATCCTGTGCGCCTGAGAGGATCAGGGTGGGCGCGCTTGGGAGAGCGCCCACTGCGGGAGGCGCGGGTGCAACATTCGGCCACTGCACACACCCTGGCAGCACGCTGTTGACCCAGGCCGTGCTCGCATCGAACGGGTAGAAGTCCGATGCCGGCAGTGAGTGCAGCGTGCCCAACGCTTCTGCCAGCCGCGTCTTCGGCGGCGCCGATCGCTGCCATGGAAACGACGCCTCTTCGCAGGTGGTGTCCACGAACAGGGCTTCGTCAATTCCGTCGGAGCTCGCTAGTGGTGTGCCAAACAGCCTCTCCCCAGTCCCATCTGAGCTAGCAAGCGGGGTGCCCGGCAGGTTGGGGATCAAACCCTCCGACAGCAGGTTCAGACGCAGCAGAGGCTCGGGGTCACCGTGCAACGCAGACTGCACCGAGGCAGGCAACAGCGCTCGCAGGGCTGGGTTCAGGTCGCCTGCTCCGATCAGGTTCAGCAGGTCCACGTTGGACAGCACCGCATGGTGGCGATGTCCAGCACCGTCATACACATAGCCGTTCAGCGCATGCTTCTGCAGACGCGTGTTCAAGCGGGCGAGGTCGCCGAGTGGGTCGCTGGTGATGCCCGTGCAGGCTCCGGCGGAGCACAGCTCTTCGAATACCGGCTTCATCGCCTGGAACATCGACACTGAGAATGGGTCTGCCCGTTCAGTTGGAACGACCGAGTCGAGCACGAGCGCTTCCACGTGCTGCGGATAGCGTTCGGCGTACTCAAGCGCCACCTTCGTGCCATAGGACACGCCGAACAGCACGAGCTTTTCATAGCCTGCGGCTTGACGGATCAGCTCGATGTCGGCAACCGATTCCTGTGTTGTGTAGGAACCGCGCTGTGCGCCAATTTGTTGTGCACAACGTTCAAACGCCGGCCCAATCGTGCTGAATGCCTCGACGCTTTCCAAGGCGGAGCATGCCAGTGGCCCCGATGTTCCGGTACCGCGCTGGTCGAATACGAGCAGATCCCGTGTGCCGAGCGCCGGGGCGATCAACTTGGCCGTCGCCCCAGCCAGCGGGATCGCCGCTTGACCCGGACCGCCCGCGAGGGCCACAAGCGCGGCCTGACTTGGCGTGGCGCCAGCCTGCAGGCGCTCCACGTTCAGTCCCACCGTGCCGGCAACCGCGCCGCTGCGATCAACTGGCACATTCAATGTCGCGCAGGAGAAACCAACACTGCCCAGACACGGGGCGAACGTGAGGGCGCTAACCGGGTCCGCTTGGGCCGTGACGACAACCGTCGAGGCGATCAATGCGCCGAGCGCGAGTATCAGGGTCCGCCGGGGCACTCCGACAGACGTTATCGACACATCATGAGTGTGCGCCGAGGACGTACCGCAGCAGCGCTGTTGCACCGTCTGCTCGCAAGGGCTCGAGTTGCCTGGGAGTCGCCAGCAGAGTGCTGAGGCGCGACTGCAATGCAGAGGTCGCCTCGCTCATTTTGAGCTCCGTCGACCTGGGTGCGCTGGCATTGACACGCTGTCCCCCGAGCGAGCCGGTAAGGGCGCCACGAGCGTTGATCAGAATCGTGCCGTGCACCGCCGTCGACCCGCCGATCCGCAGCGTGGCTCTGGCGGAGGAGATCTTGCCGGACACCGTCACACCGGGAACATAGGAGTAGCCATGCAACACCAGCTTGCCGTGAATGCTCCCACCCCATCCAGCTCGCAAACCACCTATGCGCACCGAGGGGAGTCCGAGCAGGGCATCGCTTGAATGTTCGAGGAGAGCCAACACCATCTGTCGCTCGAAGTCGCCAAGCGTCAGGACCGTCGCACCGATCGTGCGACCCGCAAGACCGTGATCGCCATGGACGGACGACACTTCGCTCAGCCGCCGTGGTGGGAGCGGAGTCGGCAGCAGCAACTGAGGCGGCTTGCGATCCTTGCACTGCTTTATGGGTTTGCCTGCAAACTGTGCTTGCAGGGCGTTCTGGGCACAGGAGGTCGGATCCGAGCCGAGCACCGAATGGCCCGTATTGGGGACCACAAGCAGATGCGCATCCGGTATCTGGGCTGCCACCTCCCGCGCGTTTGCGGTCGGCGTGCGCAGGTCATCCGCGCCACTGAGGATCAGGGTGGGCACATTCGGGAGTGGCGTTTCCTCGACTTCTGGATTCTCCGGGGTATACGGCCAGTCGGCACAAGCAGGCACATCGCTCAGCGCGAGCGCGTTTGTCGCCCTGAACGGGGCGAACGCGCTCGCGGGCTGTGTCTCGAGCGCAGCGAGCGCATCGCGCATACGCGTCCTCGGGCTTGCAGAGCGACTCCACGGAAAGTTGGTCTCGTCGCAGATAGTTGAGTAGTAGAGCGGCGAATCGAACCCCTCACTCAGTTCCGCTTCGCCGCCTTCAGATTCGCTTTCCGCCCGTGTGATCAGCCGCGCCAGCGCAGCCGTGTCTCCTCTCAGCGCCGAGCGCACAGCCGCCGGGAATTCAGATCGCAGCACTGGGTTGAGGTCGCCGTCGACGAGGATTCCAATCAAATCATCGGAGGAGAGGAGCGTCGTATGGGTCACGCCTTCCCCGTCCACCACGCGCCCCTTCACCAATCCACGCCCTATGCGCTTTACAAGCTCGGCGAGATCGCGCACCGGTTCAGGCGTTATGCGCGCGCACGCGCCCGCTCCACACAGCTGATGCAAAACACGACCCACGGCGGCAAAGCTGGTCTCGTCAAATGGTTCCGGCCCGGAGGGTGGCACTACCGAGTCGAGCACTAGCGCTTCAACATGACTCGGATACTGCTGGGCGTAGCGCTCGGCGACCTTCGTGCCGTAGGAGGTTCCGTACAGCACGAGCTTTTCATAGCCGGCGGCTTGGCGGATCAGCTCGATGTCGGCAACAGTGTCGGCCGTCGTGTAGAGGCCGCGTGTCAGACCAATCTGTCCCGCGCAGATGGCAACAGCCCCAGGCGACCCGCCGCCGGTCAAGTGTTCGAACGCTGGGCAGGACAGCGGATGTGACAGGCCCGTTCCACGCTGATCGAACGCAATCAAATCGCGCGTCGAGACGATCGGGCCAAGCACTTCTCCAAATTGACTCAAGAAGGGGATCGCCGACTGTCCCGGTCCACCTGCCAGCGCGATAACCGCGTCTTTTGATTCTCCTACCGGGGAGCGATGGCGACGCATAGCCAGCGTGATCGTGCCCGGCGTAGCGCCGCTCGGGTCCAGTGGCACCGTCAAATGACCACACGCAACGTCGTTTGAGTCCCCGCACGGCTTCCAAGCGATCTGGGCCTGCGCGGCCGTGACAAACAGCACGGCGAACAGCGCTGTCGCCAGGAGTGTGATCTCGAGTGTCCTGGCGGCTTGCCGCACCAATTGGAATCTAGCGAACAGTGTAGGCTCGCGCTCCAATGGATCTCGATCGCGAAACGATCTCCACGCGCGACGCCCCAGCGGCAATTGGTCCCTACAGCCAAGCGGTGCGTGCGGGAGCGACGCTCTTCTGCTCAGGCCAGATCCCGCTTGACCCCGCCACAGGCGAGTTGGTCGGCACAACCGCCGCGGAGCAGGCACGACAGTGCCTCACAAACCTGACCGCCGTCTGCGAGGCGGCCGAGTCATCGCTTGCGGACGCTGTTCGCCTCACGATCTACATGACCGACCTCGGCGCCTTCGCTGATGTCAACGCCGTCTATGAGTCCTTTTTCTCTGACGAGCCGCCGGCCAGAGTGACCGTCGGCGTGGCGCAGTTGCCGAAGGGCGCATGCGTAGAGATAGACGCCATCGTGGCGCTGCAGCCCCGGCTCTAAGCCGGCTCGGCGCCTTGGAGAGCGCGGGTCAAGAGCTGCCATAGAGTGGCGCGCTCGGACGGATCGAGTGCCTGCAAGACCTCGTCCTCGATGCCTTCCTGAGCCCGCTCTGCCTCCGCGAGCGCGGCGCGTCCGGCCTGCGTCAGCTCGACAAGATGGCGCCGGCGATCGTCGGGGTCACGCAAGCGGGTCACATGGCCCTCCTCCTCCAGCTCGTTCAGCAACAACACAACGTTGTTGGCGTCCATGCAGAGCGCCTCGGCAAGCTCTTGCTGCGGCGCTCCGTCGTGGTCGCGCAGGTAGCTGAGCGCCATCAGCAGGCGCAGGTGCATGCCGAGCAGCTCCTCGCTGCTGCGCCGGTAAACCTGCTTGGCGAGCCGCGTCAGCAACACCATCGACCCCGGGGCACATGAGGTTTGAGCAGTTTGAGCATCCACTCCCATAGCTGTCCGATTGTACCACTATGTAGCGACCATCACAAAATAATTGATAATACCTGTGCTAGTGATTATCCATGCTATGGTGTTCCACTTCGCCACCATCGAAGGAGCCACATGAGTCTCACCGCCGCCACCGCCCAAGCCGAGACCGACCAGCACTCAATCACTAGTTCAGACGCCGAGCGCAAGCGCGAGCGCCGTCGCTGGATCGCGCTCGGGGTGCTGTGCCTCGGCCAGCTGATGATGGTGCTCGACGCTACGATCGTCAACGTCGCGCTGCCTTCGATTCAGCACGACCTGCACTTCACGCAAGGAAACCTGACGTGGGTGATCGACGCCTACCTGATCACCTTCGGCGGCTTTCTGCTGCTCGCCGGCAGGATGGGCGATCTCGTCGGCCGCAAGAAGGTCTTTCTCACAGGGCTCGTCCTGTTCACCGCCGCTTCTGTCTTGTGCGGCGTCTCAGACAGCCAAGCGATGCTGATCGGCGCGCGCTTCCTCCAGGGGATCGGCGGCGCCGTGGCCTCGGCGGTGATCCTCGCGATCATCGTCACCGAGTTCCCCGAGCGCGCCGAGCAGGCGAAGGCGATGGGCATGTACGCGTTCGTCTCCGCAGGGGGTGGCTCGATCGGTCTGCTCGCCGGTGGCGCGCTCACGCAGTCGCTCGACTGGCACTGGATCTTCTTCGTGAACGTGCCGATTGGGGTGATCACGTTCCTGCTCGGCTCGGCTTTGATCGAGGAGAACAAGGGCATCGGTCTCGCCGGCGGGGTCGACGTCGCCGGGTCTATCTTGGTCACGCTCGCAACGATGCTCGGCGCCTTCGCGATCGTCAAGTCAACCGAATACGGCATTCTCTCGGCGCGCACGCTCGCTGTCGGTGGGGCCTCGCTGGTGCTGCTCGGCGCATTCTTCACACTGGAGTCACGCATCTCCAACCCGATCATGCCGTTGCGGATACTGCGGCTGCGCATGCTGATGGGCTCGAGCCTCGTCCGTGGTCTGCTCGTCACCGGAATGTTCTCGGCCTTCTTTCTCGGGGCGTTGTACCTCGAGCGTGTGCTCGGCTACAACGCAATCGACACCGGACTGGCGTTCATGCCCTTGACGATCTCGATCGCCGCGCTGTCGATGGGGCTCGCGGTGAAGGCGGTCACTCGCTTCGGCCCGCTGAACACGCTGGCGGCCGGTCTCGCAGGGATCGCCGCCGGTCTATTGCTGCTCGCGACCCAAGGCGTGCACGCGAGCTACTTCCCCGGCCTGTTCTTCGCGTTCCTGTTGATCGGGCTCGGCGCGGGCGCCTCGTTCCTGCCGCTGCTCACGATGGGCATGGCCGACGCGCCTGCGCAGGACGCCGGGCTCGCCTCGGGAATCATCAACGTCTCGGTTCAGCTGTTCGGCGCGATCGGCCTGGCGACGCTCGGGACGATCGCGACCGATCACACGAAGGCGTTGAGCTCTGGTGGGCATTCGCTTGCCAGTGCGCTCACCGGGGGCTATCACCTGGCCTACCTCGTTGCGGCGACATGCGTGGGGCTCGGAATCCTCGCCGCGTTCCTGATCCTGCGGCCTCCTGCTGTCTCGGTGGCGCAGGAGGTCGAGGAGCTCGAGCGCGACTTCGAATGGGCGAGCGCTAGCGCTCAGACCGCAGAGCAGCTCGTCTGACCTTGCCGCTGGCTGTCTTCGGCAGCTCAGCGGCGAAGTCGATGATGCGGGGGTACTTGTAGGGGGCGGTCTCGCGCTTGGCGTGCTCCTGCAACTCGCTTGCAAGCTCTGCGGAGGGCGTTTGGCCCTCGCGCAACACCACGATCGCTCGCACTACAGCTCCGCGCTCCTCGTCAGGGGCGGCTACGACCGCCGCCTCAGCGACCGCTGGATGCGCAACGAGCGCCGACTCCACCTCGAATGGGCCGATCCGATATCCGGCTGAGATGATCACATCGTCCGCGCGCCCCTCAAAGCGCAGGTACCCGTCATCCTCTTCAGTCACCTGGTCGCCCGTTCGCCATGGCCCGCCCGCCCGACGGTCATCGATACTCCAGCTCCCGTCCGGTGCGCGTGTGACGCTCTCTCCGAGGTAGCCCAGGAAGAACGTAGGAACGCTTGTCGGGTCAGCCACCAGTTCGCCATCGCGCACGCTCAGGCGCACGCCTGCCAGCGCCTTGCCCATCGAGCCCGAACGTGCCCGAATACCGATCCCCATGCCGGTCATCTGCCCTGTCTCGGTTTGCCCATAGCCATCGCGGATATCAAGTCCAGTGGCGCTCCTCCAGACCTTTAGCACCTCGGGGTTCAGCGCCTCGCCGGCTGCAACCATTCCCCTCAAGCTCGGCAGCGCTCTCAGCCTCGCTCGCTTGGCGATCACCCGATACTCGGTTGGCGCCATGCAGAGCACGTTCACCCGCTCCCTTTCGATCAGGTCGAGCCGCTCTTTCGGATCAAAGCGCGCATCGTGCAATAGGGCGCTTGCTCCCATCAACCAGGGCGCAATGAACACGTTGCGCGCCGACTTACTCCAGCCGCTCGCCGCCGTGCACCAAACGAGATCGTCCCGTTCCGCCCCAAGCCAATGCTCAGCCTGCGCGCGTTGGCCGTACAGGTAGCGTTGTGCATGCACAACAGCCTTCGGCTCTCCCGCCGTGCCGCTGGTGAAAGTGATCAAAGCCGGGTCGCCTTCGGCGAGCTCTGCAAACGGCGCTGGCTCGGCCTCAAGCAGCGACTCGTCGGGGATGAGAACCACTGGGCAGTCCGGTGCTGCGGCCAGTAGCTCCTCGCGGTTTCGCTCATCAGCCACGATTAGGCGCGGACGCGCTACATCCAGGCGCAGACGCAGGTCCTTTGCTCTCAATTGCTCCGTGCACGGCAGGGTCACGGCGCCGATCTGAAAGCACGCCATCATGCTCAGCACCCACTCAGGCCTGTTTCCGATCAGGGTCATAACGACATCGCCGCGTCGCACCCCACGCTGAGTGAGCATCCCCGCAATCTGGGCGCTGCAGCGCTCCACCTCGCCGAAGCTCCATTCGCGGCGCTCCCCGTCGCGGGCGAGCTCGAGGAGGGCGAGGCGCTCCGCCGCTTGGTCTTGGAAGACGTCTCTGCTGAAGTTCACGCCGTCGCAGTCTGCCAGGCTGGGCGACCCAGGTATTCTGCGATAACTAAGAGCACAAGCACCGATTCCCGACCCTGGAGCGTCGCCGA
>JBAPMC010000358.1:0-4662 GCA_049278415.1 Solirubrobacteraceae bacterium | reverse complement strand
AGCGAAGCCGGTGCGCGCAGCTCGCCGCTCGGGGCGGCCGCGGCGGCGGTGGTTGGGGAGGTCGGGCCGATCCCGCAAGCACAACGAGCTGAGCTGGAATCCCAAGGAGTGCCGGCTGAAGCGATCGTTGGCTCGAGCGGGCTCGAGCTCGCGCTCGACAACCACTTGCGCGGAACGCCTGGCGGTGAGCTGCTCGCCGGAGGACGTGTACTTGCAAGCGCAGTGGCGAAGCCGAGCACAGCCGTGCACACCACTATCTCCCCCGCCGTGCAGCAGGCGGCTGTGGCGGCGCTCGGCGAACAGCTGGGCGGAATAGTGGCGTTGGACCCAGTGAGCGGAGCGATACTGGCGGTAGCTGGCATTGGCATCGATGACCTGCAGCCGCCGGGATCTACCTTCAAGATGGTGACCCTCACCGCCGCGCTTGAAGCCAAAGTGGCCCGCCAGAGCACCGTGTTCCCATACGCCACATCAGCCACGCTCGATGGGGTGAAGCTCGAAAACGCCAACGGGGAGTCCTGCGGAGGCAGCCTGGCGCTCGCGTTCGCCGTGTCGTGCAACTCGGTGTTTGCGCCACTCGGCGTAAAGGTGGGGGCCGCTCGCCTGGTGAGCACGGCGGAGCGCTTCGGCTTCAACCATGAGCCGGGCGTGGAGGGAGCTGTTGAGAGCACGCTGCCCGCAGCAGCTCAGATTCAGGGCGAACTGGACGTTGGATCGACCGCCATCGGCCAGGGTGAGGTGCAGGCCAGCGCACTCCAGATGGTGACTGTGGCGGCGACGATCGCCGACGGTGGCAGGCGCCCTACGGCAAGCTTTGAGATACAGCACGCAAATCGCCCACGGGTGATCAGCGCCGCAACCGCGCGAACGGTGAGGCGACTGATGATCGGGGTGGTGCGAGAGGGCACCGGAACCTCCGCAGCTATCCCCGGGGTGGTTGTGGCCGGAAAGACCGGCACCGCCGAACTTGGAGCGCCGAGCTGCTCTTCCAAGAGCGAACACGACTCTGAAAGCGAGGAATCAGGCGCCGGCGAAGAAGCCGAATCCAAGCAGCCAAGCGAAGGGTGCTCGTCGGGAAGCAAAGACCCTCAGAACACCGATGCCTGGTTCGCGGCGTTTGCGCCGGCATTGCATCCCCGCATCGCTGTGGGAGTGCTGCTCGTGAAAGACGGCGCCGGAGGCGAAACAGCTGCGCCGGTGGCTAAGCAGGTGATTGAGGCAGGACTGCGCTAGATCAGTGGCACGGAGCATCTGGCGCTCGCGCTAAATGGCTACCGCGAACGTGCCTGCTAGACGTCGAGCTCGGATGACTACCGCGAACGTGGCTGCTAGACGTCGAGCTCGGCGGAGGCCAACTGGGTGGGGTTGAGCGGATCAACGACCTTGAACTCCAGTGGCCGATTGTCGAGCGAGACCGCTTTGATCTTGTAGAGCAGCAGCGCACCCTGTGTGGGCCCGTTGGCGGCTACCGTGTCGAGCGCAGGAATACGGGAGCTCGGGCCGAGCAGACCAGCGCGATAGGCGAATTCGTTTGTGGCAGCAGGGACAATTGGGCTGTAGACGTTGTTCTGGGTGTCGCTGATCGTCAGGTTCGTTGCAGCAAGATGAGGCGTGGAGCCCTGGTTGTAGACCTGTAGGAACACCGCGAACCACTCCTCGCCGGGACGCAGCCTGCGCTGTGCCGGAGTGAGGCCAGTTAGATAAGTGGAGTCTTCGGTGTCATAGGGATTGAGCTCGCGCGAGAGCTGGACCTCATAGATCAGCGGCCCAACGTTCAGGTAGGGAGCGTTCTGGCCAGACTCACCCGCATAGGTGCCAGTGGTGACGCGTGTATGCGAGTTGTCCGAGCACGCGCTGAGCGTGAGCACGGACACCAACAGCATGGCGAGCAGCGAGGGCTTGCCGAGAGCACGGAAGATGCGGGCGAGGCTTGACATGCGAGCGGGCAGTTTATCCGCCGGCGAGGGTGATGCGCTCTCCGCGGCCCTCATCGCGCTCGAGGATCGAACGCAGCCGGCGCATGGCCTTCTCGTTCTTGCGCTTCAGCCATGCTCGACCTCCGAAGGCCTCGAGCATGCGGTCTGACAGGACAGAGGTTTCGGTCTCGAGCTTGAACTGGACGCGTGTGGCGCCCCCAGGCGCCGGGGCGAGCTCGTAGACACCGAGCGTGCGCACACGGTTGGCCTTTCCGGTGCGGCCAACCTCCACGATGCGGTGAGGTCGGGCTATCTCCGTGAATGTGGAGTCGCCCCAGCTGAAGCGGTTGCCCGGCGCCTTCACGCGGAAGCGCGCCCCAGCGCCGCGACCAATCGAGTCCTCTCGCGTGAGATGCCAGTCGACGAGATAGTGGTCGGTGAACTCAGGGTGGTTGGCGATGTCTTGCAAGTAGTCGAACACTTGCTCGCGCGGGGCACTGATGACGATCGACACTGTGACGGGATCCACGGCGCGGCAGTTTATTGATCGACCCAGCGACTGGGCGCGCTGGGGAACCCCAGCCTGCCTTGCGAGAAGCCTCAGGCGGCAGCCTGGAGGCGCCTAGGCAGAGTCGGCGAGCTACTACGCGGCGCGAGCCGTGAGCCGCACGGTATGACCGAGCTCACTGTGACGTACCAGCTCGCTGGCAAGCGGCGTACTGCGACGTAGCTGACTGCATAGCTCGCACACGATCCCCGTCTGGCTCTCGTATACGTGAATGCGCTCGCCCACGAGTGGGGTGCGATCGCAGTCGATACAGCGATGACGATCAGCCGTCAGTGATCCGACGCCGCGTCGCAAGAGGAAGCGCTCGAGTTGCTCAACATCACCATGAGGAGAGGCCACACGGCTACTTTCGCCGCAGCCGGTTGACCTCCTGCCACCTTCGATCGCCTCAACCGCTCGGCCGCCTCGACTCAGGCGCGCCTAGCCTGATCTTCACTGATCTTTCACCGGGAGTCGTTTGGACACCGATTGGGTGGGGTAGGCTCGGACTACGCAACTGAGAGCACCCCCATTCGTATTGATCGAAGCTGATTTGACACCCTCGTTATGATTGCCACCAGATTCCACCCTGCAGAAGATTCCCGATCGCCCGGGAATGAAAGGAAGGGGAAGCGCAGCATGGAGTCGCACACTTCGGGCACAATGGCCGGCACCGGCTCATTTCGCTGTCAGAGATGCGGATATGTCCTGACACTCACTTCGCTTGACGCATTGCGCGACTGCCCCGATTGCGGGAGCCACGATTTCGTCAGGGCGTCCCTGTTCAACGCCGCCCCACCCGCTGCAGAGACCCAGTCCCAGCAGCACTCCTCGCATGAGCCCCGTGAGTGGGTGATCAGGGCGAGGGACGAGCTCACCGAGCCGGGAGAGTACGTCCTATATGAGGATGACCGCGAAACGAAGACCGTGGCTTTGACGCGCGAGTGGACGCGCATCGGGCGCAGCCTTGCGGCGGATGTGCGCTTCGATGATCCAACCGTGTCACGAAGGCACGCGCTCGTAGTGCGCCAGGCTGACGGGGTGCGCGTACTCGACGATCGCAGTCTCAACGGGGTGTTCGTAAACGGTGAGCGGGTTGAGTGGAGGACGCTGAGCGATGGGGACGAGATCCTGGTGGGTCGCTATCGCCTGACTTTCGTGAGCGTGCCCGCCCAGCCGGTCGAGCAGCCGGCCTCCGCGCAAGCGCACACGCTCGGCTGAGCGCCGCTCGCGCCGCATTCCACGTACTATCGGCCGCCATGGCCCAGACCATCGCTGTGCTCTCGCAAAAGGGCGGCACCGGCAAGACGACCACGGTGCGAACACTCGCCGACGTGTTGCGTCGGATCAAGGTGCGAACGCTCGCGGTCGATCTCGATCCACAGGGCAACCTCTCTGACTACTTCGATCTGCCGCCCGACAGCGAGCCAACCATCGCCGACGTGCTCGCCGGCGCCGCGCCTGCAGCAGAGGCAATCCACCAGGACGTGATTCCAGCCAGTCTGAATCTCGCAGAGACCGAGCTGATGCTCGGCGGCAAGATCGGCCGCGAGATGACGCTGAGACGGGCGCTCGCAAAGGTGCAGGGCGAGTATGAGATCGTGCTGATCGACTGCCCTCCATCGCTTGGGTTGCTGACAGTGAATGCGCTTGTGGCGGCCGACTACGCGCTGGTGACCGCCGAGGCGCAGTACTTTGCGCTGCAGGGAGTGGAGCAGGCGATGGAGGTGATCGAAATCGCCCGCGACAGCCTCAACGACGAGCTGTCGCTGCTGGGAGTGCTGCTGAATTTGGCTGACATGCGCACAGTGCACTCTCGCGAGGCGAAGGCGTCGCTAAAGGAGCGTTTTGGCGAGAAGGTCTTTGAGACCGTGGTGCGCGGGTCGATTGCCTATGCAGAGTCGGCTGAGCGGGCCATGTCGATCCTCGATCACCGCCCCGACCTGGGCGCTGACTACGTTGCGGTAGCCGATGAGCTGCTTGGGAGGCTGCCGGGCATGGCAGGCGCTCGCAAGCGGCTCGAGCAACTGCGCTGAGCAGACGGATGCCCGCAAGCGGCTCGGGCAACTGCGCTCCGCAGGCGGGCGCCGGCGATCGATCAGCCGGCGAGCTGCGGCGTGGGCTGACCCCGTTCGATGCGGTAGCGCTCGGTGGCGGCGACCATCTCGAACTCTGGGATGCACGAGCCGTGGGTAAAGG
>JBAPMC010000357.1:0-1521 GCA_049278415.1 Solirubrobacteraceae bacterium | reverse complement strand
GTCTGTGCGTTCACGCGCCCCGTCAGCTACCAAGGAGTCCCCGATCCCTCGCTTCCCCCACATTCGCGCGGCCGCTTTCGTCTCGGCTGTGCTTGCGCTGCTCGTGTTCGTGTCGCCCAGCTTCGCCGCGCTCTCCGCCCCCACGCTGACGGGTCCGGCTGCAAGCGTCACGGTGGATGCGCTGCCGACGTTCACGTGGACCGGTGTCTCGGGCGCTGACCACTACGTCTTCCAGCTCGGCGGCTCGACCGGCTTCAATCCGCCCCAGTACACGGCGACCACGAAGAACACCCGCGTGGCGCTGACGAGTGCCCTGGGGAACGGGCTCTACAACTGGCGCGTTGCCGCGGTCAGCGCAACCGGGGTGCAGGGAGCCTGGTCGACCATCCGCAGCTTCACCGAGGACTGGTCGGATCAGCCGCAGCCGCAGTCGCCGGCGGACGGCGCCACGCTGACGTATCCCCAGCCGATGCTGCTCAACTGGACGGCCGTTCGCGGCGCGCAGCAGTACCAGCTTTCGATCGCGAGCGACCCCCTGATGAGCACCCTGGTGGCCGGCTCGCCGATCACCACGTCCGCCAGCGCCTACTCCATCCCGTCCCGCCTGACCGACGGCCAGTACTGGTGGCAGGTCACGCCGGTGGACGCCGAGGGCAACCAGGGCACGCCGTCGGCCGTGTTCAGCTTCAACTGGTCGTGGCCGAACACCACCACGCTGACGCTCAACGACCTCGACCCCAGCTCGCAGGTGTTCGACCCGCAGTTCTCGTGGACGGCCATCCCGGGTGCGGCCTACTACAAGGTCGACGTCAACACCGACCAAAACTTCCCCAGCGGCTCGAACGTGTGCTGCTCGGGCTTCACAGTGGCGACGTCGCTCGCGCCCACAACGCTCCTGCCCGCGGCCAACTCCTACTACTGGCGTGTGACGCCCTACGACTCCTCTCAGCAGGCCGGCACGCCGACAGTCTACGGCGGTAGCGTCACCCCCCAGACATTCACCGTCAACTACGACACCGGTGTGGGCGCCGTCACGAACCTGAGCATGCGCGACGACCAGGACCAGCCCATCACCTGGACGACCGCCGGCGTCAACACCACCGATCCGATCGTGTCGTGGGATCCCGTTCCCGGCGCGGCGGCGTACGAGGTTCAGGTGTCGGGCTACAGCGTCACGGGCCAGGGCCCGGAATGCGACTGGAGCACCTCGGTCTGGGACGGCACCACGGTGTCGACGAGCTGGACGCCGCTGGGCACGACCAACGCCGGCGCCGACCCGTGGCCGAACCCGCAGAGCCTGTCCACCGACAACCTTCCGATCTCCCCCGGCGGCCAGTACTGCGTCCGCGTCCGCGCCCAGCGCAACCAGGACACGGCGAACCATGTCGTCTCCGGGTCGTGGACCGATCTCGGCGACGACACGGATCCCTCCTTCAACTTCACCGGGTACCCGACGGGCAGCGCCTGCCAGGCCTGCACGAACGGCTATCTGGGCGCGGCCGACTACGAGCTGCCGCAGAC
>JBAPMC010000356.1:0-3060 GCA_049278415.1 Solirubrobacteraceae bacterium | reverse complement strand
ATCGCCACCGGGAGCCAGCCTGAACACCAGACCAGACGCCCCCAAAAAGGAACGCCTACACCAACGCGATCACCGCAACTGGCACCTCACCAGCCACAGCGATTGCTGTGCGAAAGCATCACAGTGCATCTAGTCTGTCCGTCGTTGGTGCTGTGCGCCGGCCGCGCGAGTGAGTGAGCGATAGCGAGCGGCGAGCGAGCAGCCCGTCAGGGCTGCAAAGGCCGGCATGGCACAGCGCCTGGGACGGTAGAGAGCCGACGAGAGGAGGCTCGGTTACAGCCGGCGAAGCCGGCGTGGGTTACTGGTCGTTCGTGTCGGGACCGCCATCAAGGTGGTGCCGTGCGTGAGCTGGTGTCACGGCCAAAGGGAGCGAGGCCGGGCGCAAGCCCACACGAAGTCCCTCTCGCCAAGCGCAGTGCGCGAGCGTCAGCGAGCGCGAGGTGCCGACTCAGCGGCGGCGCCTGTTGGCCTCACGCCGCGCTGTGCAGGCGGCGACATCGGCGCAGCGTGGGGATCTCCATGCCCATGCGGTCGGCGACTTGCGCCGCCCGACACGGTGCGTGGTCGGCTGGCCGCAGACCACGCACGGGCGGGCGTCTTTGTGCTCGCTGGCGAGCAACCCGTTTCGTCCTGGTTCGATCAGCGCGCGGCTCATCGAACGTAGAGCTGATCGAGTGACCCCAGGCGTCGGCCGTGGGTGCGCTTGCCCTTCGGGAGCAGTGCGACGGGGCGGTGCTGCTCGTCGGGGATGACCCGCGCGTCCTCGTAGCGCTGGGTGTCGTAGAACTGGTCGAAGACGATGACGCTCGCGAAGCGTTCCCGCGCGGCGAGCTCGGTGAGTTGTCGGTAGCCGGTGTCGAGGACTTGCGCGAGGCGCTCGTGGCCCTCCACCAGATGGCGGAGTTGCTGGAGTAGATAGATCGGCGATTCCTCCTTGGGCAGTGCGTCCTCGAGGCCAGGGATGCGCCCCTCGAAGCTCGCGTTGTAGGGGTACTTCCCCGCGACCTTGAGCTCGTCGTAGATCCTCCAGTACACCTCGATGAACGGGATGATCTGCGCAAGGTCGCGGTAGTCGCTGTTGAACACCCACACGCCGACTTCCCTGAGTTCTTTGCTCAGCCAGCCGACCTCCGAGCGGGCGATACAGCGTGCGTCGAAGTCGACGCCGCGATCGCGCTCCTGACAAGCGGCGCGGTACTTCTCCAGAAGCTCATCGCGGGTGGCGCTCTGCGCCTTGGGTGAGGTGGTGGTCATACCACTCCCTTCCTTTGGTTCTGGGCTCGCCGGATGCGGGCCGTTGCCCTCTGCCGCGCACGCGCAGCGTGCGAAAATCGGCAGGGCGAGGCCCGCCGGTGCTAGGCGACTTCCACCTCGCGGGGGCTCGTGCCGAGGCCCCTGCGGGCGATCAGCGCGAGGACGTCGCTGTCGATCCAGGGACAGGGATCTGACTCGCCTCCCTCGGGGAGCTGGCCGATGCGGCGAGCGAGCCAGCTCGACTCGCCGCGGATGCTCCCGTGGCCATTGGGCTTGAACCGCCCGCAGCGCAGTGCGATCTCGCTCATGCTCAGCTCGCCGTTCGCAACTGCACGCTGGACGGATTCGCGCAGGCCACGGTTGAGCACGATGCGACTGGCCCCAAGGCGCTCGACCTCTTCGCTCAGCCTGCGGGTAGAGAGGCCATCGTCTTCGCGGTGCTCGGCGACCGCCTCGGTTGTCATGGCTCGTGCCGGCTCGTAGTCCTCTAGGCGGGCGATGACATCGCGCAGCGTCAGGACCTCGAACGGCTCGCCTTGGCCGGGGTGGCATGAGCGTGTCCAGCGCAACTCGTGCAGTGGCCTCTCCCCGACGAGCTCGCGGATGCGGTAGAGGTGCCCCGCCGTGTCGAGCAGCACCTTGGGCTGCGAGGAGCCGTCCTGGCTGCTTGGTTGGGCGGGGATGAGAAAGCGTGTCCGCTGGAGGTCTTCGCAGGTCAGCAGCCGACAGCGACTCTTCGTCTCTTCGGCGAGGTACAGATCGCAGACGATGCCGGCGTTCTCGGGCGGCTCATCGGGCGCGAGATGCGCGAGCAGACGCCCATCGCCGAGAGTGCTCAGGCGGTAGTCGACGACGAACGCGCTCCCGTCAGGTCGGGGTAGCTTGACGATCTTGTGCGTCTGTCCGGTGTCGGGGTCGATGTAGCTACCCAGGCGCCGGATAGGCCGCTCGCTTGAGTCCGCGTCCTGCATGACTGCCTGGCGAGCGCTGGGATCGGCTGCTGTGATGGTGCTCATGGCTCTCCTTTGAGCGAGGTGAGCCCGCCGGGTGCGGGCCGTTGCCCGATCCCGCGCACGCGCAGCGTGCGATCATCGGGAAGGGCGCGGCCCGTCAGCCGCCGCTCAGGCGCTGCGTCCACCGGCGAGCATTCGCAGCTCGGCCTGCTCGCCGTATCCGTCGGGCGCGAGGCGATAGCCAACGCCCCAAACGGCTGTCAACCAACCGCCCGCGCCGGCGCGAGCGAGCGAGCGCCGCAGGCGGCAAGCATGAGTGTCCACCGTGCGCGTCGAGCCGCTGGAGCTGTAGCGCCAGATGTCGCGCAGCAACTCCTCCTTGGTGTAGACGCGGCTCGGGTCGCGGGAGAGGTGAACCAGCAGCGCGTATTCCAGGCGTCGCAACTGCAGCGGCGTTGATCCGAAGGTCGCCTGGCGGGCTGTGGTGTCGATTCGCAGCGCCCCGAACCGGATCAGCCCCGATTTGCTGCTCATGTTGTGACGCAGCAGCGCCCGCACGCGGGCGAGCAGCTCCACATAGAGGTATGGCGATCGGATCGCGTCGTCTGCGCCCGCATCGAACGCACGGAGCACCTCCGTCACATCGTCGCTCGCGCTGACCCAAAGGACACGTGCGTCGGGATTGACCTGGGGAGCCATCTCGCCCGCGCGCAACGCGCGCAGGTCGCGGAGCCTCTCGCCCTGGGGGGATGCTGGGCCCAGGATGATGAGCTCGACATCGCCAGGCGTGCAGCGCGCTCGGAGCTCTGGCGCGTCGCTGGCGCGACGTAGTTCATAGCCGTCGAGAGTGAGC
>JBAPMC010000355.1:0-9166 GCA_049278415.1 Solirubrobacteraceae bacterium | reverse complement strand
AATCGGTTACGTGAAACTCATTGTCCTCTTCAAAAGCCCGGCTGTTAGGCACAGACACGATTAGCTGCACACCCCTCGCAGCTTGCTCGCGAAGTCCCCTCACAGCGCTTTCCAGGTCGCTCAGATGCTCAAGCGCCTCAAAGCACACAATCGCGTCGTAGCGATCACTCAAATCCCCTCCGAGAACTGCAATTGCATCGGCGACCTCAAACGTAGCCTCGGTGCGCTGACCAACAGTCGCGACGGCTAGATCGATCGTGGCAACGTCGTTATCCACGCCATGAACGGCTGTCGCGGTCTCCGCAAGAATGGCGGAGCCATAGCCACTGCCACACGCAAGATCCAATACACGCAAACCACCGCACAAAGCCGCAGCAAAGTCGTAGCGATGAATATGCTCACAAGCAATTACCGTATGCTCGCTTACCGACTCCAGGCTCAGCCTCTCGCGAATGTCCATTGCACCTCCCTTTCACGTCGATGGGCTTCGAGCTCGCCACTCAGCCTACTCATCTGGGGAAAGCCAATCTGACGAATCATCGAGTCGGGGCGTACCCTATAGCGGACAAGCCGCTCGGGTATGACAATCCCGTAAAGTCCTGCTACATGTAACTGCTGGTATAGCTGCCAGTCCTCATAGCTCGTGAGATCCTCTGAATAGGAGAATCCAACATCGAATAGGTGCCGACGAAGAAGCGCCACGGCATCACCTGCCACGTTGTTTCTCAGCACCTCCCGGCTTGCGTTCCCGATCGGCTGATAGCCAATGTTGGGAGCTGGCAAAGGCTCGCCAAGCTCGTCGACATAGCGCGACCACGACGTCACGAACGCTGTCCGCGAGTCGTTCTCGATGACCTCCAGGGCACGCTCGATAAACGTCGGCTCCAGCATGTTGTCTGCATCCAGCGGGACGACAAAGCGACCGCGTGCTTGGCTAATGCCAAAGTTGCGAGCTGCACCAAGGCCCGAGTTGAGCTGAGTGACCACTGCGATGGGGTGGCGCGTGGCGAGCTCGCCGAGCACCCAGTCCGCGTCTTGTGTCGAGCCGTCGTTTACTACGATCACCTCAGTACGCGGATGTGTCTGCGCGAGCGCGGAGACAACCGCCTCCTCAATGTATCCGGCAAGCCGGTAGTAGGGGATTACCACTGAGACGAGTGGCGGTCGGGGTGAGCTCACAGCGGGACGCGACTCATCGCCTCGCTCGTTCAACGAGCTGTGCACTGCTCGGCGCCAACGTGCGCCTGCACCATCCTGCCTCCAACGACCGGGACTTGCCAGCAGCGACTCATACCCGTCGATGATTGCACCAGGATCTGTCAGCTTTGCAAACGTCTTTGCCGGCAGATGCTCTTGCCGCAGGGCGTTGATCTCCTCGCGCGCGAAGAGAAGCTGTCCGAGCAGGTCCGCAAGCGCCCCTGCGCTCGTGTCTGCGCTGAGCCATCCGCTTGCGCCCTGTGTGACCATCTCGGTAAAGCCTCCAACGGGAGTGGCGATCAACGGGCGGTTCAATCGCAGCGCCTCGAGTCCCACATATGGCCAAGCCTCCCACAGCGATGGCAGCACTACGGCGTCGCTTGCGCGGATCAACTGTGGCAGGTCGACCCTTGCGACGGGCTCAAGGAAGTTGATGCGACCGTCTCCGGCCGCCATCATCCGCAACTGATCACCCATTGACAGGCCCAAGGGAGCCGTGTCGGTGTCACCTCCGAGAATATCCACACGCAAGTACTCGCTGTCCACATAGTTCACAGCTCGGACAAGGTTGTGGACACCCTTGCGGCGCTCAAGGCGCCCTAGGTACAGCAGGCGTAGAGGCGCATCGGGATCGGCTTCGCGCTCGGAGAGCCATTCATCCCCATGCTGCATGACCGGGTTGAAGATACGCCAGCCACGGGCGAGGTTCTCGGGTCCGTAGAAGCGATGGTAGAAACTGAGCGTGTCGCCGCCCGGCCAGACGAGGAAATCCGCGTCTCGCATCGCGAGTCGCTCTAGCTCGCACGCCATACGTGCCTGAAAGTCTTCGTCCACATGACCGTCAAGGACGGCGCACACCTCGGCGCTCGTATGTAGTCGAATCGTTACCAGTGAATGGCGCAGCATGGGATCGCCCGCGCGGCGTGCTTGCACCGTGACCGCTCCCTCACCAAGATAATCGGAGAACTCAACGAGGTCTGGCCCATGAGCGCCGTAATGCTCCCGGAGGGAATCGAGGATCCTGGCGCTATAGAGGTGGAGCACCGAATAGTAGCCGCCTACATCCTCCTGATTGGCCTCCTGTACGAAGACCACCTGAACATTGCTCGGCACGATGCGTGGATCACCGGAGACACGCAGACGTCGAAAGGCCTCCTCATGTGCGCTAGTCGTAAAGATGGTGACCTCGGCGACCTGTGACAAGACGCGTGCACAGGCGCTGATGTACTCGCCTATTCCGCCACCGCCGAGCGGGAAAAGCTCCCTGGAGACCAGAGCTACGCGCATCTGTCTGGACATTCAGTCACCCAGTCGAGCCCGAGCGTGCGCTGCAAGTCCTCGCAACGGCGCTGTGACCTTCCAGCTCACGGAGTTCATCATGTTGCGCCATAGAGCCTCGTGATGCACAGACACGCTAGTAATTCGCAATATCTCCGCCTCGAGCTCCTCGATGTGCCTCTCTAGCTTCTGACTAGCGGCCGTATCGGCGGGAAGTCGTTCGGTCTCCTGCAGCTTCGGCCCGGACTCCCGTGCAACGACAAGGTCGCGGATATCTGCAAGTAGTGATGCCGTTGGATAGCAACGCTCCTGAACAACCGGTCCCGAATCGTATGCGAGTCGGGACGAGTCGACAAGCACCAGACCCAGCCCTCCCCACAGCTCGTGCTTGAGGCGCTTTTCCTTGAACATATATCCCGCGACGAAGTCGAGATCTACATGGGCGACCTTCGGCCAAGCCGCGTAGTGAACCGCGTCAAGCCCCGCGCGTACCGTTGGATTGGTAGTGTCGTGAATTAGAATCACCGTGCTGGCAACCGCCGCGGCGTTGAGCAGATCCTCAATGTCCTGTCTAACCCCGTCGGAGGAATGGTCACCGTCAACAAGGACGAAGTCGACATTGCGTCCCTCCTCTGAAAGACGCTCCAGTTCACGCGGCAGCATCTCGTGTGAATCACCTGTATGAACTGTCACATGTGTCGCTTCTGCGGCGGATGACAGCTGAGGAGACACCAGATCGAAGGAATGGACCTCCTCAGAGTGAATGCTGATCCGATCCAGACTGCCTCCCTCGGCCGTCCCGATCTCGATCGAGAGCTTGGGCCGCAGATGGCTTAGGACCCCCTCTAGCGCGGCACGCTCGCCGAATGACATCTGCCAGAGGGAGTTCGTGAAAATATCCAAGTTCTGCATCCTTTGGTCCCAGTCGTTGATACATGCCAGCTCCATGAGGACTTTGAAGCGTCTCCACGCTTGGCCAGTCCGCCATCGATAGGAGCTGCTTCATCCTAATGCAGTAGGCCTCGCCAAAGTCGCTTGGTGGATACACTGCTCGCCGTGCTTCCCAGCATGCGATCCGCCTGTACGCCGTCGCGAGGATGGTGTCATAGCTAACTGTCTGGTCATCGGCGGCGGATTCGTCGGCGCCCATCTAGCCGCGCGGCTAGCACGCGATGAGAACGATGTCACGGTCTACAGCCGCTCCTTCAGCGAATGGCTGCTGCGCGAAAGGAAGGGCAACCCTGGGCAGATTCGGCTGATAGAGGGCGAAGTCCCCCCAGGAGGGGGCCTGATCGAGTCGATCGCAAGCGCCGACATAGTCTTTTACATGGCGGGAGCCAGCACTCCGGCAATGGCAAGCACTGATCCAGGTGGCTCGATCGCTCGACACGTCGTTCCTGCGGCGGCCGTTCTAGACCTAATGCGCGAAACCACTAGCCGCCGCTTGGTGATTGCCTCCTCGGGCGGCACCGTCTACGGCGTCCCAAGCCGTCTGCCTACCCCGGAGGATCATCCAACCCGACCGATCAGTCTGCACGGGCATCACTCGCTGACGGTTGAGCGATACGCCCAATTCTTCGCCGAACGGCACGGATTTGAGACGATCATCCTGCGCTTCTCAAATCCGTACGGACCGGGGCAGATCGCACGACGAGGTCAGGGAGTTATCGCGGCCTGGAGCCAGGCGCTCGCACGCAACGAGCCGCTTGTCGTATATGGCGATCCAGAGACGCGTCGGGACTTCCTCTACATCGAGGACCTCGTCGAGGCGACCGCGCTTGCAGGCCTGTCCGCACCAACTGGGGTCTACAACGTGGGATCCGGCATATCCACGCCACTGCGCGAGGTCATCGATCTGCTTACAGCAATCGGACATCCATCCAAGATCGTTCACGCCGATGCACGTACCGTCGATGTCCCTGTTACCCACCTTGACTGCTCCCGCCTCGAGCAGGCGGTTGGCTGGCGTCCCGCTGTCTCTCTACCGGAGGGCATACGTGCCTGCCTGGAGTGGGCGCGAACGGTCCCCTACGTCGTAGAGGGCTAGGTTGGTCTGACCCACCTCAGCGCCTCCTGCCTCTCGGCCCGTCCCAGAAGCCAACCCGGGCTAGATTTCCGCGCATCTAGTCAGCAGGCCGCGCTCAGCCTGGTAGCTTGCCGATCCCTATGGCGCTGACCAACCGCCCACGAGCACGACGGCTGACTGAATGGTCGGCATTGGCTCTTGCAATGACGAGGCCCTCTCGCAAGCCCGAGTCAGCGGAGCCCACGCAGCCTGAGGAGCCCTCAGCGGCGGTTGAGCCATCTCAGAGCTCAACAGCCCGAGCTGAGGACTTCGCACGAAGATTGCAGCCGGGCAACCTCGAGCTCGAGCGCACGACGGTGTCCAACCTGCTCTACGAGCGTCTAAGCCAGGCGGACATCACCGAGGCGGAAGAACGCATAGTCGGATCACCCGACCTTCCGTGGGATTACGCGACTGCACCTACCGAGGCGCTTCGTAGGTTCTTGCTTCTCGCATACAGCCTCTGGCTCGGCCTGCCTACCGTCGCCGAGAGGACCGGTCTGCTGCCGCAGCATCCCCCCGAAGATGTGCATGCGATGGCACGTGGGCCGTTGGCCGCCGCTGGGGGACTCTATGAGGCCGATCTCGTCGTAGACGCCCTAGCAAGCGCTGGGGTAGAGATGGCCTCGATCCGCTCAGCACTTGACGTCGGCTGTTCTTCAGGCCGGGTGGTACGGGTTCTCGCAGCGGCCTATCCCGAGATCGAATGGCAAGGCTGCGACCCCAATGTCCCAGCCATCTCCTGGGCAAGCGAGAACCTGCCGGGAATCGAGTTCTTCGTCAACGGCGATACTCCACCACTCCCGCTCGCCGACGGCTCGCTCGACCTCGTCTACGCGATCTCGATCTGGTCACATTTCGCACCGGAGCTGGGCCTGCGCTGGTTCGAGGAGATGCACCGGCTACTGCGTCCGGAGGGCCATCTCGTGTGTACCACCCACGGTGTCACATCGATCGCCCACTACGCCACGGGCGGGCTACGCACAGTCGAGCAGTCAGAGGAGATCCGTGACGCCCTCTATCTCGACGGCCACTGGTACGCCCCCGAGTTTGGCGAGGAGGGCGACTGGGGTGTCGTCAATCCCGATTGGGGCACCGCCTTCCTCAGCCCAGAGTGGATGCTTACGCAGCTATGCCCGCATTGGCGCGTTGTGGAGTTTGCACCCGGCCGTAACCAGGACAACCAGGACGTCTACGTGCTGCAGCGCGTTTGAGCAAGTTGTAGGCGCCGCCCGGAGGCTACCGCGCCCGCGGTTGCTAGCGTTCCTGGCCCCTTGTCGACCGCCATCACAGAGCAGGCAGCTGTCTCAGGACCGAGCGCCCCGAGAACTCACGCGGCCATCTCCGTCGAGGACGTCAGCAAGACCTTCCGTCTGCCCCACCAGCAGTACTCGACCCTCAAGGAGCGCGTGCTGCATCCATTTCGCAGCACTGAGTACGACGAGCTGAAGGCCGTCCAGGACATCTCAGTCGAGATCGCCGAGGGAGAGTTCTTCGGCATCGTCGGGCGTAACGGCAGCGGCAAGAGCACGCTGCTGAAGTGCATCGCCGGGATCTACCGCGTCGACAGCGGCCGCATCTCGATTGCAGGCAGGCTCTCCCCCTTCATCGAGCTGGGCGTCGGCTTCAACCCCGATCTCAATGCCCGCGACAACGTGGTTATCAACGCGATCATGCTCGGGCTCAGCCGCAAACAGGCGATGCGGCGCTTCGAACACGTGGTCGCCTTCGCCGAACTCGAGGGATTCATGGACCTGCGCCTGAAGAACTACTCCTCGGGGATGCTCGTGCGCCTCGCCTTCGCCACAGCGATCCAGGTCGACGCTGAGATCCTGCTGATCGATGAGGTGCTGGCCGTCGGCGACGCGGCTTTCCAGCAGAAGTGCTTCGAGGAGTTCTTCCGCCTCAAGCGCGAAGGCAGGACGATCGTGTTCGTCTCCCACGACATGTACTCAGTGGAGCGCTTCTGTAACCGCGCGATGCTGATGGAGCACGGCAAGATGACCAAGATCGGTGATCCGCGAGAGATCGGGCGCGCCTACCACGAGCTGAACTTCGGCCAACTCGCCCACGACGCTCCTGAGGAGAGCCACTCCACCTCCGGCACCTCCATCGCCGAGGCCTGGTTTGAGAACGAGCGCGGCGAGCGCATTACGAGCTCAAGCCAAGAAGACCGTCTGAGCATGTGCTTTGAGGCTCGTATTGCTGAGCAGCTCGACAATCCCGTGTTCGCCGTGACGCTGCGCACCGATCTCGGCCATACGATCATCGTCGCCCGCACAGATCAGCACGGACACTCCAGTGGGGCTTTCAAGGCCGGCGAATCGGTAGTCGCGCGCTTCGCGATCCCCAATTGGCTGACCCCCAGCCGCTACTTGCTGACCCCCTCGGTGGCGCGCGAGGGCACCGGCGAGAGCGCGCTGGCGCTTGTCGAGGACATGACCTCCATCGTGGTTCACGGAACCGGCAGCGGCGGCATCCTCGAGCTGCCCGTCGAGGCCAAACTGGAGCGTTTGTGAGCGCCACAGGAGAGGTGGGCCTGCCCGCTGCTCCCAAACAGCAGGCGGCGAGCCACCGTGTATACGGTCCCTCAGCGTTGGGCGGCGACGCTCAGCGCTTCTGGTCGCTCACCTTCATGCTCGCCCGCACCGAATTCAAGCTGCGCTTCTTCGGCTCGGTGCTCGGCTACGTATGGACGCTCGCGCGCCCATTGCTGTTCTTCGGGGTCACGCTGTTCGTGTTCACCGTCATCCTCGACGTCAACAAGAACAACCCAGTGCCCCACTACGCGCAGTATCTGCTCGAGTCGATCATCCTGTTCACCTACTTTCAGGAAACCACCTCCGGCGCCGTGACGAGCTTGGTGGGGCGCGAGAACCTGCTGCGCAAGGTCCGCTTCCCACGCCTCGTGGTCCCGCTGTCGGTAGCGCTCTTCTGCTTCTTCAACCTCTGCATGAACCTGATCGTGGTGTTCATCTTCATCATCGCCAGCGGTATCGACCCCCGCTGGAGCTGGCTGGAGCTGATACCGCTTGTCGCGCTGCTCGTGACGCTCTCAACCGGCGTTGGCATGCTCTTGTCGGCGCTATACGTGCGCTTTCGCGACGTCCAGCCGATCTGGGAAGTGTCCGCCCAGCTCCTGTATTACGCCTCGCCGATTCTCTATACCGTCCAGTCGGCTGCCGATCACCACTTCCTCGGCATCCCCTTCTCCCGCATCCTGGTGATCAATCCGATCGGAGCGATCCTCACGCAGACACGCAAGGCCCTGCTGCAGGCAAGCGCGCCCTCGGCTGCGCAAGCGCTCGGCGGCGTCCCGCGCCTTCTGATCCCGCTGGGTATCATCGCCGCGCTGTTTGCAATCGGCCTGTGGTACTTCAACCGCGAGGCCCCTCTCATATCGGAGAAGCTGTAGCGATGAGCGCCGCCGAGACATCCAACGGGCAACAACTCCAGGCGGAGGTTGAGCTGCTGCGAGCGCGCGTACGTGAGCTCGAGTCGGAGCTCCTAGAGGTTCAAACGCGCACCAACGCAGCCGTGGCTGAGTGGCAGGAGCGTGCCTACTGGCTCGACCGCTGGCACGTCGACCTGAATGCCCTGATGCGCCGCCCCGGAGCTTCCGAGTTTCGCGCAATGCTGCGCGCTGTCAGGTCGGTCGGACGTGCCTACAAGCGACTCAAGCGCAGCTCGAGGAGCTCGTGAAGAGCGTCAGCGTGGTAATCCCCGTCAAGGACGGGGAGCGCTATCTGCAAGAGCTGCTTGGCGCCCTGGCGCGCGAGGGAGTCGACGAGGTGCTCGTAATCGACTCGGGCTCGCGCGATCGATCGCTTGAGATCGCTCGCGCAGCAAACATCGAGCTGCTCGAGATCGATCCGAGCGAGTTCGGCCACGGGCGCACACGCAACCTCGGCGCGGAGCGAACCTACGGCGAGCTGATCTGCTTTCTCACGCAAGACGCCACACCTTGCCCAGGCTGGCTGAATGCATACCGGGAGGCGTTCAGCCTGGAGGAGAGTGTCGGCGCCGCCTACGGTCCACACTTGCCAAGGCCCGATACGAGCCCGATGATCGCCCGCGAGCTGACCGAGTTCTTCGCCGGGTTCTCAGCGAACGGACAGCCGACCATTCAGCGCGCAGGCGAGCAAACATTCCTCTCTAACGTCAACGCCTGTTACGCACGCACCTGCTGGGAGGAGATCCGCTTCCGAGACGTCGCCTACTCCGAGGATCAGGCATTTGGGACCGACCTTTTGAACGCTGGCTGGACGAAGATCTACCAACCGGGCGCCGCCGTGCTGCACGCCCACGATTACGGCGCCGTCGAGTTCATGCGCCGCTACTTCGACGAGTACCGCGGTCTGCACGAGAGCACCGGACACGTTGAGCCATTCGCACCTGCTGGCGCCGCTCGCCACGTGGCCAGCGCAGTCGCGGCCGATAGGCGCTGGATGTCTGAGCGGGACTTGAACGGCCTGCAGAAGGCCCGCTGGACCGCGCGCGCCACTGTCCACCACGGCGGGCGACGCGTCTTCTCCGCACTGGGATCACGCGCCGAGAGGCTACCGCCGGCGGTGCGAGCAGGACTGTCATTGGAGGGCCGGGGAGGAGTCGCTTCAGAGAGCCTCA
>JBAPMC010000354.1:0-20263 GCA_049278415.1 Solirubrobacteraceae bacterium | reverse complement strand
GATTAGCTCGTGGCTCCATCCTCAGCAGATGGAGCCACGATTCGCCACGAGCGATGGCGAGTGTGCAGCTACGTGCTGGATCGGCGCGACTTCAACGAGATACGGATGCGTTTGCCCCGTGCGGTGCGGCGCGACGTACAGGCCGCGCCGGAGGGCCATGTCGGGCTCGTTGCTCAGGCGGTTGTCGGCGAGGAGGGCGATTTGCCGCTGGCGGTGCTCTACGACAGCGCCCCGGCAAGCGTTGCCAGCGAGAGCATGAAAAACCTGGAGCGGCGCCTCGCAGAGATGTTGACATGAGGCCCGATCGAGTACACCTACGAGACCGGACGCGATGCCCGCAGAGCGTGGCGCGTACTGTGAGAGCACTGAACGCCCCGCATCGTCCGCGCTGGCTGTGCTATCTGCGCGATCACGCCGTCGCGCTCGCTGTGATCGGAATGGTCGTCTTGATCGCCCTTCCGCCAGTGCTGATTACTCCTTCGGGTGCGCTACAGCTCCTCGCAACGGGCGCGGTGACGCTGCTCGGGTGCGTCTTGGTCGCGCTCATCTGCTACGAGAGTCTGCGTCGGTGAGCGGCGATGAGCGGGGTCAACAGATGCTCGCGACCCCCGATGAAAAGTGTCACTGGCGACGTGACTTCTCACTAGCCGGGGATACCGCGAGCACTACTCGTCGCTGGCTGCGCAGCTCCCTGAGTGAACACCTCACACGGGAGCGGCTGGACACAGCCGTGCTGCTCGTCGAGGAGATCATCGGAGCGAGTAGCCGCCGCGCGCTCGCGAACCAGTCGATCACCGTGCTACTCACCCTTGAGGCGGACCTCCTGCGCGTCGAGGTCGTCGAGCCAGAGCAGACACAGCGACCAGCCGCGGTAGCTGAGACAGGACGCCCCACCGGAGAGCTGATGATGGTCGCTAGGAACGCTCGCGGCTGGGGAATGACGCTCGGGCCTCCCGTCCGAGTCTGGTTCGAGGTCTAAGCGAACCGATGCGCGCGTCGATCTGCCCCGTTTCGCTAACACCAGTCCTTTGTGGGTTGAGCGCCTGATGGCCCCGGCCGGGGCGCTGGCTCTCGCGGGGGTCTTGGTGCTCCTCGCGGGCACCCTCGTAGCGGCGGCCAAGAGCTCTCCGCGGTCAGGGCTCGCAGTGCAGTCCCTCGGCACCGTGTGTCTCGGTGGCGCCGGGGTGTGGGTGCTCGCTTCCGGGCACGCCGTGGGCGCCGGCTTTCATGGGGGCGTGCGCCCGGCGTTCGGCGTGGATGGTCTCAGTGGCTTTTTCCTGCTGGTCGTCGCGATTGTGGGGGCGCCGGCGACGTGGTTCGCGCGGGACTCTCTGGACGCTACCGGCCAGGGCCGCGCGCTCGCAGCGACTACCGGCTTGTTCCTACTGGCACTCGTGGGATTTCTGACAGCTCGGGACGTGATCACCTTTCTCGGTTTCTGGGAGTTGATGACGCTGCTCCCGGCAGCAACGATCCTGTTCGCACGCCAGGATCGTGAGGCCCGCCACGGGGTGTTCGTGTATCTCGCGATCACACATATCGGTGGTGCCGGCGTGTGGGTCTCGATGCTCGTGCTGGCCTGGCACGGCGCGCTTGGAGGGCACCCTCTGGGTGGGAGCCTCGCGACGTTCGTCGCCTGCATGTCCCTGATCGGTTTTTCCACGAAGGCGGGGCTGATGCCGTTTCATTCCTGGCTTCCGCGCGCACACCCACTCGCACCGGCGCACATCTCGGCGCTGATGTCGGGCGTGATGATCAAGCTCGCGCTCTACGGGCTCGTGCGTGTCTTGTTTGAGTGGCTGACACCGCCAGGGTTGTGGGTCGGCATCACGCTGATGGCGGTTGGCGGCATGTCGTGCGTCGGAGGTGTGCTCTACGCACTGATGCAGCACGAGCTCAAGCGCCTCCTCGCGTTTTGCTCAATCGAGAATGTCGGGATCGTTGCGCTCGCGCTCGGCGCCTCGCTCGTCTTTCGTGACATCGGTCAGCCGACGTGGAGTGCGATTGCGTTCGCCGCGGCGCTCCTTCATGCGCTCAATCACGCGCTATTCAAGGGCCTTCTGTTCCTCGGCGCCGGTGCTTTCGGAAATGCGGTTGGCGGGTTGCAGCTCGATCGTCTCGGGGGCCTGTTGCGCCAGATGCCGTGGACAGGCGCGGCGTTCGCGCTCGGCGCGATGGCAATCGCCGGGCTGCCGCCGCTGAACGGGTTTGCCTCGGAGTGGCTGACGCTCCAATCGCTGCTGCACCTCGGGGTCGCGAGCCATCTCGGGGTGGCGCTCGCGGGCGCCCTTGGCACCGCGGCGCTCGCAGGCACCACGGCCCTGGCTGTGTACTGCTTCGTGAAGGTCATCGGCCTGGTTTTGCTCGGCCTGCCGCGTCGCCCGGAGAGCGCGCACGCCACAGAGGTGCCGATCGGGATGCGGGTGAGCATGATGTTCCTGGCTGCGG
Organism: Solirubrobacteraceae bacterium; assembly: GCA_049278415.1. Lineage (GTDB taxonomy): Bacteria > Actinomycetota > Thermoleophilia > Solirubrobacterales > Solirubrobacteraceae > Palsa-744. The sequence continues at coordinate 17,815 of JBAPMC010000354.1, read as the reverse complement.
CGTGCGTCGCGCTCGGCGCCGTTCCAGGGATGTTGGTGCCTACCCTCGCCGCGCTTGGGCCTGGCCGGGTGAGCTTGCCGCGCAGCGCTGGGCTTGACGTGCCCGGCACCGGGTTGCTGCCGACCCTCGCGCTCGGGCTGGCACTGGTGATGCTGGTGGCGGGCCTCATGCGACTGGCAAGGAGCCGCCGAGCTGCCCCAGCTCCTGTTTGGGCATGCGGCCAGCCGCCGGCGGCCGGGCTCCAGTGGACCTCGGCCGGGTTCACCAAGCCGTTGCGCCTGGTGCTCGAGACGCTCCTGCGAACGCGCCGTGAGGTGCGCCTCAGCGCCCGCTCGGGAGTTGTGCAGAGCGTCTCCTACCAGGCGGATATTCCACACCTGTTTGACACGGTGCTCTACGGGCCGGTCTCGCGTGCGGCGCTGCGTGGCGCGGGGTTCGCGCGACGGATGCAGTCGGGCAGCCTACGCACCTATCTGATCTATCTGCTCGCCCTGCTGGGTGTCCTGTTGGCGCTCGCTCGAACAGGGGTCCTCGGGTGAGCGCCGCGACAATGATCGCGGGTGCTGTTCAGATCGTCGGCGGCGTTCTATGTGCGCCTGGGATCGTCGGGCTGATCCAGAATCTGAAGGCGCGTCTACAGGGCCGACGGGGGCCGTCGATGCTCCAGCCCTACCGTGAGCTTCGCCGACTGTGGGGAAAGTCCGGGGTCACACCGGAACCGCACACCCTGATCTACACGCTCGCGCCGCCGCTCGCGGTCGCCTCTAGTGCGCTGGTGCTGTTGCTGCTGCCGATCGGCGGCCATGCTCCGAATTGGGGGCTGGGTAACGACGCGCTGGTCTTGGTCGGCCTGCTCGCCCTGGCTCGTTTCGGAGTGACGCTCGCCGCGTGGGACACCGCGGGCGCGTTTGGTCTGATGGGCGCCGCGCGCGATCTCACCTTTTCGGTTTTCATCGAGGGACTGTTGCTGTTGGTGTTCGTGCTGCTCGCGTTGCCGCTACACAGCACCGATCTAGTCTCGCTGAGCCACGCCGCGGGGCTCTCATCGGTGTGGTCAACACCGGCGCATTGGGCTGCGGCAGCCGCTTTCGCTCTGGTGATAGTCGCTGAGACGGGCCGCCAGCCGGTTGATAATCCCGATACTCATCTGGAGCTCACGATGGTTCACGAGGGGCCGCTGCTGGAGTACGCGGGGCGTGAGCTTGCCTACCTGCAATGGGCGGCGGCGGCACGGCACTGGATCATGCTCGTGCTCGCGTGCGAGCTGCTGATCCCGCAGCCCGGCCCGTTCCTCGCACAGCTCGCAGTTCTCGCCGCCGGCGTGCTCGGGCTCAGTGTGGCGCTCGCGGTGTGCGAGACGGTGCAGGCGAAGATGCGGGTGCTGCGCGTCCCGCTGCTGCTCGGCTTCGGGCTGGCGCTGTGTTTCCTTGGCCTGGCGAGCTGGTTCGCGGGAGCTGGCGGATGACCAGCGCGGTGACGTGGGGGCTCGTGATCAGCTCACTCGCGGTGATCGTCGTGCGTCGTCGCTCGGTCGCGATCCTGCTCGTCGCGGCGCAGTCCCTCGGGCTCGGTCTCTACGCGCTGACGCAGGGGTCGCATACCTCGACTGCGCTCGCGGTGGCAGGGACGGTGCTGATCGCAAAGGCGATCGTCTTGCCGGCGCTGCTGCTGTTCACGGTGCGTCGCGCTCGCAAGGAGCGCCTGATCGCGACCGAGATCCCCGCGTTGGGGCGCCTGGCGATCGCTGTCGCCGGGGCACTCGCGATAGAGGTGCTGATTCCTCGCTTCGGCCTGACCAGCGCGAGTGTGGAGCACGCCGCGGTCGGCGTTCTCGCGCTCGGCATCCTGACTGCGGTCGTGCGCCGCGCAGTGCTGTTCCAGGCGCTCGGGTTCCTGATCGCCGAGAACGGGATCTACTTGGCCGGGCTCTCGCTACCGGGAGGGCTGCCTGTGTTCATCGAGCTCGGGCTCGTGTTCGATCTGGTGGTGATCGTGTCGGTCTCGGCGGCCTTCGCGGCGAAGATCCACGAGCAGCTCGGTAGCGGCGACAGCTCTCTGCTGGAGGCGCTGCGTGATTAGCGCGCTGCTAGTCGCCGTACCGGCCGTGCCGGTCGCTTTGGCTTTGCTGGTGCGGGTGCCTCGCACCCCCGCTGGCGCCGATCGAGTGAACGTGATCGGCGGGAGCGTCGCGGCCGTGGTAGCGCTCACGACAAGTGTCGTCGGGCTCCTTCATGGTGCGAGCGGGCTGCACGGCTCGTGGTTTCTCCTTGACCGTGCCGGTGCGTGCTTTCTCGCGGTGATCGCGGTGGTCGGCTGGTGCAGCGCGATGGTCTCACCGACCTACCTCGCCGGGGCAGGCAAGAGCCTGTTCAGCGCCCGCAGAGCGCGTGCTTGGTACTACACCGCGTTCTACCTGTTCTGGGCTGCTCTGCTCGCGCTCGCGCTGGTGAAGAACCTCGGCGTCGCGTGGCTTTTGATCGAGGCGACCACTGGCGCATCGGCACTGCTCGTCGCCTACAGCGGACGGCGCAACGCCTTGGAGGCCGGATGGAAGTACCTAGTGCTCACAACCTTCGGGCTGGCCGTCACGCTGCTGGGCATCCTGATCCTGTTCGTCGGGCTGGCACCGCACGGCGGGACGCTCGCGACCCTCGACTGGCAGAGCATCGCCCGCCACGCACACGGTCTGCCGCACCGGACGGCGCTGTTCGCGCTGATCCTGATTCTCGTCGGGCTTGCCGCGAAGATCGGGTGGGCGCCGGTACACAACTGGCTGCCCGACGCTCACAGCGAGGCGCCGCCGCCGGTCAGCGCGCTGCTCTCCGCCGCGCTTTTGCCGACGGTCATGCTGATCGCATGGCGTGTCGTGCTGACGCTCGGGCCTGGCGTTTCGCATCATCTCGCTGACCATCTGATGCTCGCGTTCGGGCTCGCCTCGCTGGCGGTCGCGGTGCCGTTTCTGTGGCGGCCGATGCCGTGGAAGCGCCTGCTTGCGTATTCGAGCCTCGAGCACATGGGCATCCTCGCGCTCGGGATCGGGTTCGCCTCGCCGCTGGCGACGGTCGGCGTGATCATTCACCTCGCCGGACACGCCCTGGCGAAGTCGCTCGGGTTCTACACCGCGATCCCGCTGCTGCGCCACGATCCTGAGAGCGCCTACCGCGCACCACGCGGACTCGGAGCACTGAGCACGCCTGTCGCCGCCGCTGCCGGGATCAGCCTCGCGACCCTCAGCGGCCTGCCGCCCTCGCCGCTGTTCTTCAGCGAGCTGTTGATCCTGCTCGGCGGGATCGCCGCGCATCAGATCGCAGTCGTCGGGGTCGCCGCGGTACTGATGGCGCTCGGGTTCCTCGGTCTCGCACACGCGCTGATCGAGACGCTCGCCGGTGAGAGCCACGGCCATCGCTGGCCCAGCGGGCGAACAGTGCGACTCACAGGCCGCCTGGCGGTCGGGCTCACCCTCGGGCTCCTGGCGCTCTCGGCCGGTGCCTATCTGCTTGCTGACTCAGGCGCAGGTGCGAGCTTGATGGGAGGAATCGCATGAATGGGAGTGGGCGACTTACGGCCGGGCCGTTCGCACCGGCATGGGTGGAGCGCGTCTACTCGCTTGATTGGCGCTCATCGTGTGAGCTTCACGCGCGGGCGGGAGCACGCTTCTGCGGACTGTTCGCGAGCTACGGAGCAGAGGGCCTCCAGGTGAACTGCGTGTTCGCCCAAGAGGGCCGCGAGCATGTCCTCTACACCCCCGTCTCCTCGGGGAAGCTCGACACCCTCGTTGATCTGTTCCAGGCAGCCGAGCGAGACGAACGCGAGGCGCACGACTGCTACGGCATCGACTTCGACGGACACGAGCCGCTACGGCCACTGCTGGAGCATCCCGAGGCTGCGGAGGCGTGGACAGTCCCCTTGAGCGGAAACGATGGCTATCAGGTCGCGGTGGGGCCGATCCATGCGGGCGTGATCGAGTCCGGGCACTTCCGCTTCACCGTCGTCGGCGAGCGCATCCTTCACCTCGACCTGCGCATGTTCTACAAGCACCGCGGACTACAGATCGCCGCCGAGGGCAGCCCGCTCAGTGACGGGCTCGCCTACGCCCGGCGCGCTTGCGCGGCGTGCGCGGTGAGCAACACCGTCGCCTACGCGCAGGCGTGCGAGTCGATGCTTCGCCTCGCACCCGACGCAAACCTACGTCGTGCTCGTACCTTGCTGCTCGAGCTCGAGCGCCTCTACAACCACTTGCATGACATCTCCGCGATCTGCGCCGGTGTCGGCTTCGCGCCTGGGTCGATGGCGTTCGCCGCGTTCAAGGAGCGCGCGCAGCGGCTGAACCAGCGCCTCACTAATCACCGCTTCCTGTTTGACACTGTGACGCTGGCCTCAAGCAGCTTGCGGATCGAGCACGCCGACGCACACGCGGTACGCCAGGAGTTGCGGGCACTGGACGGTGAGCAGCGCGCGATGTGGCGGGAGCTGCACTTCGCGGCCTCGGTGCAGGACCGCCTCGGCGAGGTCGGGCAGCTAACGAAAGAGGACGCTATCCGTCTGGGGACGGTCGGCCCGTCGGCTCGGGCCAGCGGCGTGCGCCAGGACACCCGCAGCGAAAGCCCGCGCCTGGCCTACGGCGAGTTCACCCCCGCCACACCGGAGCACACGACCGGCGATGTCGCCGCGCGCCTACAGATGCGCGAGAGCGAGCTGGTGCAGAGCTTCGCGATACTCGATGAGCTACTGAGCTGCGATATCGTGCCGGGAGCGGCGACAAACACGAACGGCCCAGCGAGGGAGATCGGGGTCGGGCGTGTCGAGAGCCCGCGCGGTGAGACGGTCTGCACCGTGCAAAGCGACGGCAAAACGATCAGCCGTTTTCACCTGCGCACCGGCTCGCTAGTGAACTGGCCCTCAGTCGCACACGCATCACGAGAAAATCTGCTGCCGGACTTTCCCCTCATCAACAAGAGCTTTGAGCTCTGCTACGCCTGCGCGGACAGGTAGCGCAATGTTCGTGCTACTCAGACACCTCCAGAGCGTGCGGCGCGAGATCGCGCTGCAAGCGCCGAGCCCGCGGGGATCGCTCGCGCTGCGACACGTCGATGCCGGCTCATGCAACGGTTGCGAGCACGAGCTGGGCGCGACCGCCAACCCCTACTACGACTTGCAGCGCTACGGGCTGAACCTCGTGGCCTCACCCCGTCACGCCGACGTGCTGCTGGTCACCGGGCAGATCACGACGCGCATGGTGGAGCCGCTGCGTCGGGCCTATGACGCGATGCCAGAGCCGCGGCTGGTCGCCGCGCTCGGTGACTGCGCGATCGGCTGCGCACTGCTCGGAGACCACCCCGTCCAGCTCGCCGGGCCACTAGAGGACATCCTGCCGATAGACCTGCGTATCCCAGGATGCCCACCCAACCCGCAGCAGATAGCTGATGCTCTGCTCGGCCTGATGCGTCACGTCGCCGAGCACCCGACACCGCCCGGATCTTCACCCGCGAACCCTGGCACCCCGCCAGCCGAAGCTGCCGGGGTACACATCGACCCAACAAAGGAGTGAACATGCCCGACATCGAGTTCCCCACCAGTACCGGCACCGCGCCCGGCTACCTTGCAGTACCCGCAACTAAGACCGGCCCCGCCACGATCGTCCTACAGGAGTGGTGGGGCCTTGACGAGCACATCCGCTCGGTCTGTGACCGCCTCGCCGCCGAGGGGTTCTTCGCCCTCGCGCCCGATCTCTACCGCGGCGAGAGCACCACCGAGCCGAGCGAGGCAGAACAGAAGATGATGGCGCTCTCAATGGATCAAGCCGAGCAGGACATGCGCGGCGCCGTCGAGTACCTCGCCTCACAACCCGGAGTGCAAGGCCCCGGCATCGGAGCCCTCGGCTTCTGCCTGGGGGGAGGACTATCCCTGTGGGCGGCGGCCACCTGTCAGCAGATCGCCGCCGCAGTCACGTACTACTACGTGATGCCACACGGCACGCCTGACTTCTCCAACATCAAAGGTCCCGTGCTTGGGCACTTCGGGACCGCCGACGCGTTCATCTCGTTGAAGGACGCCGCGGCCCTCGAAAGGGAGCTGCATGATGCGGGCGTTGATGTCACCTTCGACAAATACACCGGCGCGGGGCACGCGTTCTTCAACGACACCAACCGCCTGGGGACCTATAGCGAGATCGCCGCGGTCGGCTCCTGGCAGCGCACCGTGAGGTTCCTGCGCGACGCGCTGTCTGCTCCCCAACCATAGCCATATCTAAGTATCTGATAAGGTTATAAGAAGCAATAACACTAGGAGGGAAGCTCAGTGTGCCTAAAAGAAAGTCACAGGGCCATGCCACGCCTCGCACAGGCTCGCGTCGCTCGGTCAGACGCACAGCCGAGTTCATCACCCAGCAATGGCTGGTGCAGCTCTCAGACGATTCCGCGCCCGCTCGACGGGCACCCGCGAAGCGGCTCAAAGGGGCAGCCCAGGCGAAGCTGCCGTCCGTCCCCAAGGTCTCCATGCTGGCTCTGATGATCGCCCTGCTCGCTCTGGCGGGCTGTGGCAGCTCCTCCAGCGGCACGAGCTCCTCGGCCTCGGCGCCCGCGGCTGTCACCAGCACCACGGCATCGAGCTCCACAACATCCCCGGCGCCGGCCAGCAACGGTGCAGCTCAGACGCTGAGCCTCGCCGCCAACACCGAAGGCCAGCTGGAATACGACAAGAGCACTCTGACGGCCAAAGCGGGCAAGGTCACGATCACGATGGCGAATATGTCGCCCGTGCCCCACGACGTAGCCGTCGCCTCGGCCTCCGGGGCCGTGCTAGGCGCCACCCCGACCTTCCAAGGCGGCTCAAAGACCCTGACCCTGAACCTCAAGGCAGGCACCTACAAGTTCTACTGCACCGTCCCCGGACATCGTGCGGCCGGCATGGAAGGCACGCTCACCGTCAGCTAGGAGGGTCTGGCGAAACGAGTAGCGAAACGCCTTGCGGTGAGGTCCGGGGCGGTCTAGGTTCGGCCGCATCCTAGAAATTGGCCCCAGCGACAGCGTGAACTGCCCTGGGGCCGTGGCACCGAAAGGCAGGACCTTCCGATGCAGCAACAGCCTAACCCAGCCGTAGAGGACGACAACGTGCGCGATTGGGGCGTGATGGTGCGCCTCTTGAGCAGGACCGATCAGCGCCCGTGGACAGTGGAGGAGATCGTCCGCGACCGTGACTCCAACGTTAGCCCCACGGACACGCTCGACGCGATCAGACGCCTTCGCGGAATCGGCTTGATCCACCGCACCACAGACGACCTCGTATTCCCCACACGAGCCGCCCTGTATTTTGATCAGATCGCGGCGTGAGCACGCCATGCCCAAGTTCCTGAGTAGTCGGCGACGGGGCATATTCCGCGTCGCCTTCGCGGTCGTGGAGGGCATCACCATCGGACTCGCCGCGAGGCAGCCCGTCATGCCGATTGTCGGCCTCTGCATCATCCTCACGGCAATGCGGCTCCGGTTGGAAGTCCTGCTGCCATGAAAGCGAGGGGAGCGCCACGTACGGTCGGACGTGGCGCTCCCCTGATCCGCCATGCGACTTGGGTGTCCGCCCGAGTCGCGACCGTTGATTGGAGCGCGCGGTAGGCGCACGAGCATCGTCCCAGACGACCTGGACGGCTCGAACACACGTTTGTTTGATAGTTCGTCCGGACACTCTGTCACGCTCCGCACAACCCGTCGAGTTTTCCAAGTCCTGTGTCCGCAGGCGACCCGGTGGGAGATTGGAGTAAAGCCGTGCCGAAAGTCGAAGCCTTCCACACGAACAGCCCCGAGTACCCGCCAAGCCACCGGAACGTCTACCACGACAACTCGGTGTGCGCAGATGGTAAGAAGATCGAGGCCAGGCATCGTGTCAAAGGACAAGGGAATCGTCCTCGCTGTGATGAATGCATAAGGCTCGCGCGAGAAGGCCGGTAGCGCGCTCCCAGAAGACCAGTTCCCAGTTCGGGCCATGTGGGTGTCCGTCCTCATCGACGGTCCAAATCCGACGCAAGGCCCTGACCGGGAAACCGTGTTGTAGGGCGATGGCAAGGGCACGGAAGCCCTGCCCGCGCTCCCCATAGAAACGCATGGCTGGCTCCGCGTAGGAATGTCCCTCACCGCCCTCGCAGGACTCGTAGGTCTCGATCCCGGCGGCGTCGAGCACGTCCACGTACCGGGCGACACCGGGATCAAGTGAGGCCAGCCAATCGTCTCTGCTCGGACCGCTTTTCTGTCCGACCTGACGTGTAGTTTTCCCTGTAATAAAGCCAAAAATGACCCCCGCGACGCGCCAACGCCCGGGGGTCCGGATCAAGGAGATAGCGCTCCATGACCACGCCCAACGTACCACGGCGATCCGTCGCCGAAAACCTGTCTGACATCCTCGCATCACCAGAGGTCTCCCGGCTCGTAGACGAGCTTCAAGCGACCCGCTGGACCGGCCGTCCCGGCTACCCGCTCAGGGCCATGATCGGCATGGCGCTTGCGAAGTCGCTCTATGCGATCCCGACGTGGACGCGCACTGTCTCGCTCGTCGCAGAACACGCGGGGCTTGTGGGTGTTATCGAACCCGCAGGCGACGTGCCTTCGGTGTACGCCTGCTACCGCTTCACCGCGAAGCTGCGCGAACACGCGCATCTGTTGGACGGGTGCATCGCGCGAGTCATCAAGGAGTTGAAGCGACGCAACCCCGTACTCGGATGGGACGTAGCCATCGACGCGTCCGACATGCCTGCCTACGCCAACGGGCAGCGCTTCGCGTCCAAGGGCGGACGCGAACGCACCGACGACGAGTTCTCCGACCCTGACGCATCTTGGGGGCACCGCTCCGCCGTCTCCACCCGCAAGGGCGGAGGGTTCTACGGCTACCGACTGCACATGGCGGTCTGCTCCAAGACTGACCTTCCGCTCGCATGGACAGTCGAGACCGCGAAGACGAACGAAACGCTCACCGTCGCGCCATTGCTCGACAAGCTCCACTCGCTCGGGATCAACCCCGAGACCGCTGCGCTGGACAAGGGCTACGACAATAACCGCGTCTATGACGCCTGCTCGCAGCGAAACGTCCTGCCGGTGATCCCACTGCGCAGAACCCCTGACGTGGTGAAGGGTCGAGACAAGCCGCCGTGTTGCGAGCACGGGGAGTGGCGGTTCGCCGGAGCCGACCGCAAGCGCGGAGCCTGCAAGTGGCGCTGCCCGACGGGGGAATGCAAACCCGCCTCTGTCTGGATAAAAGCCGACAGGCTGCACCCGCTGATCCCTCGCGAGACCCTGCGATGGAAAGGTCTCTACCGTCGCCGCGCATCCGTAGAGCGAGCGTTTGGCAGGCTCAAGAACGAATGGGCGCTCGCGCCGCTGCGCGTGCGTCGGATCGAGCGTGTGCAGCTTCACGCCGACCTCACTGTGTTTGCACAGTTGTCAACCGCTCTCTGTCGGTCCTTAGCTACGTTGCCAGTCGCTGCATGATGGCCACACTCGACCTCAGTTCTCCCCTCGCCAAGCTCAATCGGGCCTACGAGCATCTCGACGCCCTCCACGAGCAGACCATCGCCTTCTACGCGGGTGAGCTGACGGATGGACCACCCTACGTAATCAACTCCGAGTTCAGGGCGGATAGCAGTCAGTATGTCTTCACAATCAAAACCCTCAACGAGCCGCCGCCACTTCTGGGCTTGATCCTCGGTGACTTCGCCCACAACCTGCGATCTGCGCTCGACCACCTTGTCTGTCAACTCGCGCGTCTGACCGATCCCACCTGCGACTGCACCACCACCGAATACCCAATTTGTTGGTCGAGCGCGAGGTTCAAGGAACGAGAAAACTCTCTGCTCAAGGGCGTTAGACGAGAGCACCGAGCAATCATCGAGGAGCATCAGCCGTACACGGCTGGGGAGAAGGCGGACGACCACTTTCTCAGCATCCTCCACTGGCTCGACAATGTTGACAAGCACCGCTTCGTTCACCCAACGTTCGGCTACATGGTCGACATGGGCTTCGAGGCGGCCCGTGCTGTCCGGTTCATCCCCAACGCGGACGCCGGACCCATCCGTGGGCATTCCTTCGCCCGAGGACGCCGGATAGAAGGCGACACAGACATCGCATGGCTCACTATCGAGCCCACCGGCCCGAACCCGAAGGTGGAGATGCACGGCGAGCCGTCCTTCGAGCCAGCAATCGGGGATCTCTGGCTCAGAGCACGTGTGCTGCCGGAACTCGTGGAATCGGTTAAGAGCATCATCGCCCTGTTCGCGGCGGGGTAGATCATGTCCAAAAGAGGGGTACATGACGTCGCCCCCTCAGCCCGATACCGCTCTACGAGCGGTATGTCGAGTTTCGCTAGACCCTCCTAGGCGGGACAGTCTCCTGCGCTAGGCGCGCGTGGATGATCCAAAGCGCGGCGACTGCCCGCAGTAGCCTCGTCAAAACGATGAGCTGCGTCTGGGTCTGCACGTCAGGGTGCCCGCGCAGGGCAGCGGTGTAGAACTCGACCGCGTGCGCCAGGCCGTCGTGCTGGTGTATGAGTGCGTCGAGAAGAAGGAAGTCGCCGGGACGATCGAGCAGCCGCCCACCGACCAGCACGTTCGCAGCCCCAGCCAACACTGTTTTTGTCAGGGCCTCTTGCTGCGGGTAGTTCGGGTGTGCGAGTTCGCCGTCGAGTATCCGGACGATCTCAAGCTCGCGGACGGCAACGAAATGCCACACGGGTCGTAGCTCCGTGAGTGCATCGCGGCGCGCGCGTGCAGGAGCATCCGTGCGCGTGAGATCCACCACCACCCGCTTTGCGAGGCCCATTCGCAGCACTTCGCTGAGCAGCCGGCCCGTGCGATCACTATTGCGCTGGGACTTCTTCGACAGCTCGCGGGTGCTGCGGTCGACCTGATCGACAATCACCCGCAACTGCCTGAGTAGCGTGTTGGGCGCACTCTGCGGGGCCGCGGCTGCCAGCCCTCCACTGTCGATGTTCGTTATCGCACGCGCGGCGATGAGAAGTAGCACTACGGATGCTTGCTCGAAGTCCTGCCAATCGGAGGCCATGACCTCAGCGCCGTCCTCAGCCGTCGCAGACGAGCCGCCGTCAACCGCCGCGATCTGCTCCAACACATCGAAATCAAGCGCATAGGTCTTCTCACCGCTGAGGACACTGTTCTCACGAGTGGCGAGCAGCTGATCGACTCTCTCAAGCAGTCGCACGGCGTGCTGTCGAGTATCGGCCGGGTTAGGCGGCGCACCGGCGAACGCCCGCAACACGGTGCTCGCGCACTCAAGGCAGCCGCTGCGACAGCGCTCGCGATCGTCCTCGGGCGCTCCCAGGATCTCGAGAAGGCCACGAGCGCACACATGAACGGTATCTTCGACGCGCCGCAGGGACGCGACCTCGCCTGTGTTCACGGCCTGCGTAGAGGACTCCGAGAGGAGCCCTGAAAGCTCCTGCAACACGACCGAACGCAACTGCACCGAGTCCGTAGGTGCCAGTGGGCTCAAGCGGCTGTTTGGAGTCGGCCCGAAAACATGCTTATATTGTAGCCTTATAAGGCTAGCTACCAATAAGGTTAGGGATCGCACCGACCCGTGCGCCATACTTGCCATGCACCACGATCACAGTCCTTCGAGCACCATGAATCCAACTTTCGTACATGAGGCGCTGACATGAGCCCGCGAACAAGCACCAGCCCGGTAGACGCAGCCGTCCAGCGACGCGCCGTCTACCAGATGAAGGCCGAGTTCTTCCGCATCCTCGGGCACCCCGTCAGGGTCCGCATCCTTGAGCTGCTCAAGGACGGCGAGCGTACCGTCGGCGATCTCCAGAACGAGTTGCAGATGGACTCAAGCGGAACCTCCCAGCATCTCGGTGTCCTGCGTAAGCACGGCATCCTCGAGGGCCGTCGTGAGGGCACGAGCGTCTACTACACGGTGCGCGATCCGCGGATGTTCCAGCTCCTCGAAGTCTCCAGGCAGATCCTGACCTCAAGCCTCACAGAGTCTCAGGCCGTCCTCGGCGAGCTCGCCGGCTCGGAGTAGGCTTTCCGGGCAGCTAGCAGCAGCACGGCTCATTGCGGCCGGGTTCGGAGGCGAACGGCTCGACCCGGACGCTTCGTATCGGCGAGGATCTACCCATCGACCCAAGGGGTCGTCAAATATCGAGGTATATGAGATGGACGTAATCGACGAGCTAGTAGAGAACAACGCGCGCTTCGCCGCCGAAGGCGCCACCGGACACGTGGATATCCGTCCGGCGAGGCAGCTCACCGTTGTCACCTGTATGGACTCCCGCGTCGATGTGTTCGCAGCGCTCGGACTGACATTGGGCGACGCGCACATCCTGCGAAACGCCGGCGGCGTCATAACCGATGACGTAATCCGTTCGCTAGCGATCTCCCAGCGTGTGCTCGGCACCCGTCATGTGATGCTCGTCCACCACACCGACTGCGGCATGCAGAAGCTCACCGACGACGGATTCCGAGCAACACTGCAAGACAGCACCGGCGTAGCGCCAGCGTTCGCGATCGAGTCTTTCACCGACGTTGACGCCGACGTGAGGCAGTCGCTGCAACGCATCCACCGCTCCTCCTTCCTGCTGCAAGAAGGGACAGTCCGCGGGTTCGTCTACGACGTGGATACACGCTTGCTGCGAGAGGTTCGCGGCGACGCTGATGCCTCGTGAGCGCCGGCTGATCACGAGGGCTGCTCTGGTCGCAGTGCTGGAGGACCTCTGTACTTACGGCATAGACGCGCGGCCAGCATTTACGACTGACCGCACAGCAGCAGCCAACCGGATTCTTCAAGACATCTTCTCGGAGTACCCCCACGCAACAGGCTCCTGGGCCGCGTGGACGGAGCCCGATGACCGCGCGTTTGAGGACGGCGTGCTCAAGTCGCCGTTGACGATCCATTGCAGCGAGGATGCGGTGCCCGCAATGCTGGCGATATTCATCAAGTGGGGCATCGTGAGCGAAGCGATCGAGCATCCCGACGGGCCGCGAATCGTGGTTCGCCCCGACCAGCAACTGCCAGACCAGGAGATAGCGTGAGATTCAGCTGGCGAGTGTCGCCCAGATCGCTGTGAGGATCTCGTTGGTGACCTCGCTCGTGGAGGATTGACCCCCCGCGGTCCGGTGTCCGCACGCCCACCGCGGTGACTTCCATTGTCGCGCTGTAGATCGCTTGCGACGCTCGGGCTCGCTGTGGATGTTCGGAGCTGGCGGCGTGGTGCAGCAGTGCACCGCACGCGAGGATCATCGCCAGTGGGTTAGCGATGTCCTTCCCTTGGAGCGCGGGCGCGGTGCCGTGGGGAGCCTCGGCCATCACGACCCGTGCCTCGTGGTTCTCATCGAGGGCCAGGAGCACCGACTCGGCGCCCGCGATCGACCCGAACATCGGCATCACCAGATCCGATAGACAGTCGCCGTCGCGGTTCAGTGCCGGGATCACCAGCGGCACGTCCGCCGCGCCGCTCATCAGGCCCGCGTAGGTCGCGTCGATCAGAACCGGCTCATAGGCGATGTCGGGGTGTCGCTCGGCGGCGGCGTCGAGCTCCTCCTTGAGCATCCCCTCATACACCGGCGAGACCGTCCACTTCGGGCCGCCGTAGACCCTCCCGCTCATCGACCTCGCGGTTCTGAAGGCGTGCTCGGCCACGCCACGGCACACACGGCGGGTGATCCGCTCGGTGCGTAGCGCCACCTCCTCGATCCCACCGGCCGGACCCTCCCGCCACTGCCGGGCACCGTAGGCATCACCGACCGCCATCCTCACGATCGAGATCGGGAAATGCACGCCCCCGACCGGCGTTATGCCAGGGATACGCGGCGCGGTGCGGATGATCACCGTGCCATCTACCTGCTCGCGCAGGATGCGATTGGGCGAGCCGACATCCTCGGCGCCCTCTGGGGTGATCGTCGCGGCCTTAGTCCGTATCCCGCGCTACGCATCGCCTGCGCGGCGTCCTCGACCACCCGGTTGTTCGTCTGCCGCCGGCTCTCCAGCGACAGGTCATAGCGCTCGATCTCAAGCTCCAGCCCGAGGGCCTCCGGGGAGAGCACCAGCAGAGCCTGCTCCAAGAGCTCCTGCCCGGTCTGATCGCCATCCATCACGACGACCTTCAGCGCGTTATTCATGGATTGATGACGCTATCTTGCCGTCCGCTGCAGCGCTCAGTCGTGCTGAGGCGCGGAAGGTTGCGAGTCGATCACGGTGATCGCGATGATCGCCCGGACCAGGCGGGTCAGAAGGATTGCCTGGGCGCACTTGAGCCCATTCGGGGAGCCGGGGAGCCCGTTGGCGTAGAACTCCCTCACTTGGGTGAGTGCGTTGCTCTGCGCTTTCCATGCCTCCTCGTGGCGGAAATCCTCAGCCCGCGGAAGGAGGCGTGCCTCGCAGATGACCTCGGCGGCGGTCCCCGTGATCGCGGCGTCGAGCGTCTCGTAAGGGGATCGGAAACTCGGCTCTGGCAGATTGCGCGCAAGCGCGAGGGCCGCGGCGTGCTCGTGTGCTGCGAGCTCTAGCCAGTAGCCGCGAGCTTCGTGGAGCCTCTCGCGGTCGGCTGTCCCTGGCCTTGGTGGTCTCGTCGGCGGGTCTAGGCGCAGAGCTTGCGTGAGGTGATGGCCGACCTCATCCTCCTCCTCGTGTGCGAGTGCTCGCGCGTGCGATGAGACCTCACGCTCGATCCGCATCAGAGTGCGGTCTAGAGCCTCGGTGCGCCTTTCCGGGGCACCCGTTGCGCGATTGTGGGTCATTAGATTGCCTGCGGCACGAATGGGCAACGTCGCCAGCTCGATCGCTGCGATCTGCACCGAAATCAAGTCGCCCGTCACCGCAGTCTCGTGACTGGCGAGTTCCGCGAGTGAGCGCCGCATCCGTACCGCCGGCTCCTCGGCGTCAGCGACGCTGAGTGCATAGGTCCGCTCCCCGCTGAGTACGCCGTGCTCGTGGGCGCTGAGCTGGCGCTCAAGGTTCTGGGCGATCATCGGAAGGCGATCCTCATACCCGGTGCTGGTGTGACTCAGCCACAGCACCGGCAGCGCACGCACGAGCTCAACAGCGTCTGCGATCAGCTCGGACACCGTGTCTTTGCCAGCGGTCCGGCTCTCATCCAGAGCCGTGAGAAGCCGGGCGTGAGCATGAGCCAGAGCAGCCGAGGCGTTCACACGCGCCTCGACTGCAATGCCCGTGCCGATGCCCGAGGGCGTCAGCTGGTCCACCTGATGGCGGGCTTGCGTCAACGCGGCACCCCAAACCGGCGATCGCAGGATCTCCGGTCGTGACTTGCCTCGATGCGTGGGAGGCACCATACCCGATACCTTATTCGCTTAGGAGTTCCTAAGATTTATAGAGGCCGAGAGCGGCAGATGCCGCGTGTACGCCAAGAAGGAGCGATAAGCCCGATGACCGACACTGCCACCGCCCGCACACAGAACAAGCGCCTGCTGGCATGGGTCGAGGAGATCGCGGCTCTTACCGAGCCCGATGCGGTTGATTGGTGCGACGGGTCCGGCGAGGAGTACGACCGGCTGTGCAGTGCGCTGGTGGCAGCGGGGAGCTTCAGCAAGCTCTCCGAGGCCAAGCGACCCAGCTCCTACCTCGGGCTCTCCGATCCGGGCGATGTGGCGCGTGTCGAGGACCGCACGTTCATCTGCTCGGCAACCGAGGCCGAAGCTGGTCCCACCAACAACTGGCGGGACCCGGCAGAGATGAAGGCGACCCTCAACGGGCTGTTTGCGGGCTCGATGCGTGGCCGCACGATGTACGTGGTGCCGTTCTCGATGGGGCCGCTCGGCTCGGACAAGAGCCAGATCGGTGTGCAACTCACCGACTCCGCCTACGTCGCGGTGAGCATGAGGATCATGACCCGCATGGGCACTGGCGCGCTCGAGGTGCTCGGCGCCGACGGAGCGTTCGTCCCCTGTCTTCACTCGGTCGGGATGCCGTTGGCCGCCGGCATGAAGGACGTGCCGTGGCCGTGCAACGCCGAGAACAAGTACATCGTCCACTTTCCCGAGACCCGCGAAATCTGCTCCTATGGCTCCGGCTACGGCGGCAACGCGCTTTTGGGAAAGAAGTGCCTGGCGCTACGGATCGCCTCCGTCATGGCCCGTGACGAGGGCTGGCTCGCCGAGCACATGCTGATCCTCAAGCTCACCTCCCCCGAGGGCACGGTCAAGTACGTGACCGGCGCGTTCCCCTCAGCCTGCGGCAAGACGAACCTCGCGATGCTCGTCCCGACGCTTCCCGGCTGGCAGGTGCAGACGATCGGCGATGACATCGCCTGGATGAAGTTCGGCAAGGACGGACGCCTCTACGCGATCAACCCCGAGGCCGGGTTCTTCGGCGTCGCCCCAGGCACAGGGTTCCAGACCAACCCGAACGCGATGACGAGCATCGAGGCGAACACGATCTTCACCAACTGCGCCCGCACCGACGACGGCGACGTCTGGTGGGAGGGCATGACCCCCGAGACCCCTCAGCACCTAACCGACTGGCACGGCAACGACTGGACCCCCACAACCGACACACCAGCAGCGCATCCAAACGCACGCTTCACGGTGCCCGCCGCGCAGTGCCCCGTAATCGCAGAGGAGTGGGACGAGCCCGTGGGCGTCCCGATCGACGCCTTCCTATTCGGCGGACGCCGCGCGAGCGTGGTCCCGCTCGTGCGCGAAGCGTTCGACTGGCAACACGGCGTGTTCCTGGGCGCAACGATGAGCTCAGAGAAGACCGCAGCCGCCACCGGCACCGTCGGGGAGCTTCGCTTCGACCCGTTCGCAATGCTGCCCTTCTGCGGCTACAACATGGCCGACTACTTCGCCCATTGGCTCAAGATCAAACACGACGCCGATCCCGAGAAGCTACCCAGAATCTTCTACGTCAACTGGTTTCGCAAGGACACCGACGGCAAGTTCCTCTGGCCCGGATACGGCGAGAACTCACGGGTACTCGCCTGGATCTTCCGCCGCTGCGAAGACGCCGCCAAGGCCACCAAGACACCGATCGGCCTCGTCCCCGCCGAGGGCGAGCTCGACCTCACAGGACTCGACCTGCCAGCAGAGTCGCTGGCTCAGCTACTGGACGTTGACCTCGAAGCGCTCCGCGGAGAGCTTCCACAGATCGCCGGGCACCTCGCGCAATTCGGTGAGCAGCTACCCAACGAGCTGCGCGGCCAGCTCACAAAGCTCCAGAGCGAGTTGAACCAAGGGTCCGCCAGCTCATCCGGGGAGACGCGCGTCAACGGACTCACCCCAACCCGAACATCGACAAGCACCGGCCACGTCAGGGTGTCCGAACGCTAGCCCGGAGCTCCGCTGGACTGACCGAATGCCGTGGTCATCCCACCGCCGAGAGCTACAGAGAAATAAGCATCGGCATCCGCCAGGAACTCATCCGCTAAGCACACAGCCCGACGCAATAGGCATAACTCCGCCAAGCGCGCTGCGCGTCGTTGCGCCTTGGCGCTATGTCAGCGCGCGCCGCAAATCCTCTGCGCTGATCCCATCGACCTGAACCAGCTTGTCACGGGAACCGGTACCGCGGACGACCGCAACGCCGCGCACTCCCACACCAGCGCGCTTTGCGATGAGGCGGCAGAGCGCCGCGTTCGCCTTCCCATCCACCGGCGGGGCAGTCACGCGCACCAGCAGAACACCATCGCGCTCCCCAGCAATCTCATTGACTCGAGCCCGAGGAACCAGACGCACTGTGATGCTTTCGCACAGCAATCGCTGTGGCTGGTGAGGTGCCAGTTGCGGTGATCGCGTTGGTGTAGGCGTTCCTTTTTGGGGGCGTCTGGTCTGGTGTTCAGGCTGGCTCCCGGTGGCGAT
>JBAPMC010000353.1:0-2054 GCA_049278415.1 Solirubrobacteraceae bacterium | reverse complement strand
GGCTCTGCGGAAGAGAAGCTCTATCTGGATGTGCCTTTCCCCGACAAGGAGCAAGTGAAGGCTCTTGGCGCGCGATGGGACCGCGATGCGAAGTTTTGGTACGTGCCCAACCACCTCGATGTCGAGTCGTTTACCCATTGGCTGGCACTGCTCCCGGCGGATGATGATCCGCTCCTGTGCGTCGCGGGGCTACCGCAGCGCTGCTGGAAATGCGGCGAGGACACGACGGCCGTGATCGCCTGCGAAGACGAAGACCAGCTCATCTTCGCACACGCGGAAGTTCTGCAGGTAATCGCGAGTCAGTTCTCCGAGTCGGATCTTGCCACGTTCAAGGCAGGCCCACTCCGTCCACGTTTCTCGCGCACGCTCGGACACAGCGCATGGTCCAATGGATGCATCGCGTGTGGTGCGCTCCTGGGAGGCTTCCCGCTGTTCGAGGACTTCGCTTACTGCCAAAGCACTGGGGTCACGCTTCCGATCGTCGCATCGGCCAGAATCCCGCTCGACGTGCTTTACGACGAATCCAACCCAGAGGACTAGGACATCGGCAGAAGTTGGTCGTGTGTTATCGCACCGGCATAGCTTCATGTATCCAGTAGTGCGAGCACCTTCTGCCGCTGTCTCCGCCCCACAGGCTGCCGCACCAGAGCCTCGACCTGTTCCTGACCGTTTCTTTGAGATCCCACTTGCCGCACCATCTTTGTCTTATGCAAACCCACGGCCCGCGAAAGCGGGCCGTGGTCGCGTGGCGCTCGCACTACAAGCTCAATGGGCCACCACCCTATGAGTGCATGAGGACACCGTCCCCCTCGGTTCAGGGTGGAAGCAAGTGGTACGCATCGTGCCCGACACGAAATAGGCAAAGGCTTATTGTCTTGCCCGTCCCCGATGAACCCACCTGGGCTCATCGGGGGCATCCCGCAATTATTTCGACCCCCTCAGCGCGGCGGATGCACAAAACGTGCCCGAATGTGCAGCATTTATTGATGCTAAGGACCGAGATAATCGAAGCCTGTTTCTAAGGACCGTCGGTTTCGATCTCTTCACTGATAATCACGTGTTTGATGTTGTTCTCGACAATTCAAGCTTTATCGAAGCGCCGAGCCGGGAAGCTACTGACCTAGGTATCGCTGCATTTGCTCCCATCGTGCTAACTTTCGCGCGGTGTCATTTTGCTGCAACTGCAGCGGCGCTTTGCAACTCGCCACTATCACATTGAGCTCACCGATCAGGCGGCATATGTAACTGTGCCCCATCCGCGTCAAGGAACGCTGCAGACCCTGCGTTATTGTCGCGGGACCCTTCAGTACGACATGATGACGCGCTCGGTAAGTCGAGTGCTTGTAGAGTCCAATCATCGCGCGATTGGCGGTTAACGGACAATTCGAAGATCTAACTGTGACGGATCACCACCTGTCGCCCCATACGGTTGTGCGACGGGAGGGCCATCACGCTCACACTCGCCGGGCGAAATGAATTGCGACCGGCGGCCGGTATGCTGGGTAAGTGATAGCATTTAGTGACGATCATCCGCCTGCCGGGCAGCCACACCCGTGGACTGATCCTTTCTCGCGGCCCGACATCTTCCATCCGCGCCCGGATTGGGCGTTTCACGAGGCAGGCGTGCTTGGGCCGCGACCCGACGACTTCCCGCTGACTGATGCGGGTAGACAGGCATATTATGACGCGGCAGAGCTAGTGGCCCACGAGCAGATGGCGATGCGCCACCAAATGACTATGCATCAGCATCTAGCCATGCAGCAAGGGCTCGCTATGCGAGAATCGGCTGCGATCGAAGCCGCCAAGAATCTGCATGAGCATTTGCTGCTGCTGCGCAGATGAGCACACGATGGGAATACCTATTCGTCTCATGGCAAAGTCGAACCAACCTCGCCACGAGAGACCCTAGTGATGCACAGACGTCGGAGTCTGACTACTGGCTCACTCGTCCCAACACCACCGCCGAGAAGGTCCCCGCCGACGTAAAGTTGAGCCAACTCCTCAACGATCTTGGAGCGGAAGGATGGGATCTGGTATCCCACACTATTCCAAAG